>JAOUAY010000029.1 GCA_029860565.1 Candidatus Nitrosopumilus sp. | reverse complement strand
GCTGGATGGTGGGCAAATGGTGACATAGATGATGATTCCTTTGTTCAGGGAATTCAATTCTTGATAAAAGAAGGAATAATGAAGATTCCACAAACTGCACAAGGTTCTGGTGGAAGTACAAATGGTATTCCTGAATGGATTAAGAATAATGCTGGATGGTGGGCAAATGGTGACATAGATGATGATTCCTTTGTTCAGGGAATTCAATTCTTGATAAAAGAAGGAATAATGAAGATTCCATAATCTACTCTAAGCTCAAGTTCTTCAGGTTTAGAACCTGAAGCTTGATATGACTAAAACCTAATTTTTCATGTTCTACATTCAAATTGTTGGAGTTTGATAGACGTTTGATAAGAAAATGGTGGGTCTTTTCAAGAAACCAAAACGACATCTGAAAAAATTGCTTAAAGATGGTGAGTATGATGAGGCTGTTGCATTTGGAACGAATTTAGAATCTGAGTATTCTAATGATCCTGACTTCATGTTCATTATGGGCAGTGTTTATTTCATTGTGGATGATGCACAAAAGGCACTTCCTTATTTTGAAAAGGCTTTTCAATTAGACAATAATGATGTTGAGGTATTAACTCTAAAAACTAATGTACATTTGGCCCTACAACAAAAAGATGAAGCCATTGATTGCTGTGTACGCATAATTGAACTTCAACCAAAAAACTCTGAAGCTAAAAAACTACTTGATGAACTTGAAAGCCTCTAAATTATAAAATCTCTACATCTTCTTCATCTGGTATGCATTTTCCATAAGCCAATTACAAAATGCTGTTACCTTATCATCAAATTCTGTCCAAATATGTACTGAATGAGGCAAGATATCAATCTTCCAATTGTCTGTAAATACTCTTACGCCTTCTTTATTTTCATACATGTACGCATCTTCTGTTTTAACATCTCTGAGGATTTCTTTTGCTTTTTGTTTAATTATTTCTCTATCTATGGGGAATCTTTTTCTGTCATAATCCACAATTAAACTCAAATCTCTTTTTCCATACATCTCAAACTCTTCAATTCTTCCTGCTTTTGGAAAATTCACAATTAATTTGATATTGTATTTTTTCCCAACTTCTTTTCCAATCTCTACAATTCTTGCATACCCAGTTGCAGGATTTTTCTTTAGAAGGAATCTGATTTGTGCTAGGTCTTTTTTTAATTGATCTTGCAAGTCGGAAATTAATTCTGAGAATATCACGATTATACTTTAAAAAATTCCTATTATAATCATTAATTTTTGCCAAGATTGGTTTTTTTAGACCTTTGATTGATTCAGAATATGGCAATGCCTATGGATTATGATGGAATGAGAACTGATGATGCCTCAGAAAGAACCGATAATGTAGATGATTACAGGCGAACTTGTATGGATTTCATCGAGGATATTTCTCATGATTATGAGGCATGGGTTGATTATTACAAATTACCTGAAGATGAAGATAAAAGAAGACGTGCTGGTATTCGTGCAACTATTACAAGAACAAATGAGTGGATTGCAAAAGTTGCACAATCCATCAAAGCAGTTGATGTTGTTATGAATGACGGAATCCAAAAAATGGCAGAATCTACTGCTGGCAAACCCCTTGAAATTGGAGTATTTGTAAATCACAAATCCGGTTATACTGAAACAAATCCTGGTATTATTGATGTGAGTGTTAAAGGAAGTGGAAGAAAAGGACGAAAAATGAAACTTGGATTTCATTTTAAGGATGATAGATTTAGAATAGAATCTACATGTGGTGCATATATTGATGAGAATAATTTACCTACTCAAGAATCTGAAACAATGGATATTCATCTAAAACTTCATGCAGAAAATGCCAAATCTCGTGATGTAATTTCATTTACTGTAACTTTTAGTGAAATTGAAAATGATGTAGAATTTGATAAAAGGGGTGTTTCAACTATTGTACATTTGGTGTGATTTATCGTAAGATTTCTTCTTCAATATAACCAATAAATTTTCCAGTATTTTCAAGTTTTATCGAGTTAATTTCTTCCAAGTTGTTTAAGAAATTCATTTTCAGATACCCTTCAGATGCTGTATACAAAACATCATCAATATAGAATGTTCTAGCATTATTCATTCCATAATATCGTGAATCTTCAGCAGAATGAGTAATTGTTCCTTTGAGGTTGAATCCATCTACGTTATCTAAATCAAACACATAGAATCCGCTCCAACGATTGTAATCTGGTGCAAACATCTTAGAGCTTGAAATTCCATTAAGATTTTTAGCATCTCCGCTAATTGGAATTGAAAGAACTCCGCTTGTCTTATCAAAGAAGAATGCTTTGTGATTGTTTAGTGCTTCTGAATAGGTTGAGCTGTCCCCAACTATGATGTCATCTGCTACCTTTGGATTATTCACATCTGCGACATTGAATAATGCAATTTTGATTCCTAATTGCTGAACTCTGCCATTATCTACTTCTTTTGTATCTCTACCAATTCCAATGATGTATTCTTCATCATATGGGTGCAAATAATTTGAAAATCCTGGAATTTTCAACTCTCCTAGAATCTTTGGGGTATCTGTTGCCAAGTCAATTACAAAAAATGGATCAATTTGCTCAAATGTTACCAAGTATAGTCTATCACCCATGAATTTTGCTGAAAATATGCTCTCATCAGGTGCAATACCATCTAATTCGCCAACTATGTTAAGTTGTTCATCTAAAACATAAACTGCATTTGAACGAATAGTTCCCTGATGTTGAATGTAGTATTCTTCAGTAGTCGCAACTCTAAATCTGTCTCCACTTTCATCCATGGAGAATTGATTTAGTAATCTACCTGGAACAGAGCCCTTTGCAACATATTCAATTTTATCTTCATCAATTGATATTTTATGAATTATTGTTTTTCTAGTTTCTTCTTGAATTTTTGCATCATATTCGTTTAATGCTTCTCTAATTTTTTCAAATAATTTTTCTTTGTCATTTTTGTCCATTGCATTATATGATTTTTGCATTAATTCCGAAATTTTCATCCACTGTGCAGATGAATTAATTGATGAGTCGCTTTGAATTGATTTGATTTCATTTTGAATATTATTTGGTAGCAACGGAACTACAACATCAAAGAATCTATCTCGTGATGAATTTTCATAAAAACCAAATGGCATGTTTTGCTGATATGTCAAGTAAAAATTATCTTCAGATACATAGAATGTTCCAGAATATCCCATAAGGAACGTTTCAGAATTTATTTTATCTCCGAAAATATCAATTGCAGTTAATGTGTTAAAGTTTGAAAATTGTTCTACATTGTCAAAGTAGAATGCTTCGGGAGTCATGATTCTAATTGAATCCTCCATGATTACTGGAAGTCTTGGATATTGATAGTCAATGTTGCTGTTTGTTACAAAGTATGCATAATCTCCAATCATTCGTGCATCTCTGAAATGACCATCTATAGAATAATCTTTGAGAATTGTCGGGTTTTCTTTATCTGATACATCAACAATTAATGCATGTGTGACAGAACTGTAAGAACGTCTAGGAATAAAGTCATACTGTGGGATGATTTCATCATCACTTTGTCCATTGTAAAATATCACTAATCTATTCTCATTTAGGAACATATTTTGAATATATTGTGATTCAATATCTAGTGCAATTTTGAGAATTAATTTTGCAGACTCTGCTGGATATGCATCAATTATTGTTAGTGTGTTTTGTGATACAATGTAAACATATTTTGAATCATTTTTGAGATAGTCTGGCTCATCTACATTTTCAACTTGAACATTTGTTGTTGAATAGTCTGAACCTCCGGATTCTGTTTTAGATACACCATCTGAAGGCATTGGTGCAACAGAAGGCACTGGAGCTCCTACAGATTCTTCACTATCAAACATTGCTGTATCAACTGCCATGGTTGTTCTAAACATTCGGTCATCATAGAAATTTCCTTCAAACAATGCAGATGCATCAAGAATATTCTTTAGCTCATTTTGCGATGATATTTTTTTAATATTATTAGTTCCTTCAAAATATTCTGATGTTGATTTATCAACATAAATTATTTCAGGTTCAGGAATTTGTGTGACTTGAGGTTTTTGATCAAAATCAATTGAATACATAATTCCTGCTGTAACTATTACCGAAATGGCGATTACAATTGGAATTATTATTTTTGATTTCATTTTTTTCCTCGGACATTCATTTTTTTGAAAACTGTAATTTAGTGATTACTACTGTTTAGTAGTTTGAGATAAAAGGTTTAGTGAAATTGAAATTTTACCAAACAATTTACATATACTGGATTTACACTATCAACTCTAATGTCTACTGATGAATTCTCTAATGATGATTTAACTGAAAAAATAAAAATTCTTGCTACAGATGATGAAAAAATCAAGTCATTTGGTGAGATATTTACTAATGATTCTAGTCGTGAAATTCTTCAATTACTCTTCAATGAGGAGTTATCTGCAACTCAGATTGCTCAAAAAAGTAACGTTTCTCTTCAACTTGTAAAGTATCATCTTAACAAACTACAAGATCTTGGTATTGTAAAAATCTCAAAGATTGAAAAAAATTCAAAATCTCAAGACATGAAAATTTACACTGCATCAAAGTTTAGTATTATTATCGTACCTCCAAAATTCTCAGAAAAAACTAAAGAAAGTAAACTTCTTGTTCGTTCTTTTAGAAATATTTACAAAGTTGCAGGACTGGGAATTGCAACTGGTATTTCAGGATTGTTGTCATTATCCCAATTTAAAAATAAAACAATCTATGTAGATAATTCTACAGGTGGAGAATTTTCGTCTGTTGAAGAATCTGCCAAGAACATAGAATCTGTCCCAATTGATGATTCTGTACGTTCACTTCCAGCATCTGCACCTATGGTTGCTGAATCTGAATCACAAGATATCTCTCAACGTAGCTTGGAAGTTGTAGAAACTATGGTTGGTTCTGAAATATCTGTAAATTCTGATTTGTTTTTACCTTCTGTAATTATTACCGTGGTTCTAAGTGGAATTACTGCATATTATTTATGGAAATTAAGAAAATCTAATTGAATTATTCTAACGTTACTTCGATTGTAACTCTTTTTTCTTTAGCTCTTTCTTCTCCCGGATATTTTAGATGAGAAATTTTTTCATTTAATGTTTCATCTGTAACTAATTTTGCATTTCCAATGAATACATTATCATTATATTGAATTTTGACTAGAGGGTTTGCCAAGGCATTCTGAAACCAATCTCCATCTGGTTTGTGTCTTGAAAAATAAATTTTTTCGTTATGATTTACTGCTCGAAGCATTACTGAATGCTCTTTACTTGTTTTTCTTCCTTTAGTAATTAGGATTGGTCTGAATACTTCTTCTTTTATCTTCATGCGTAATTTTCCTCTGTCAAGTAATTTAACCTCATTGATAGAAATTTCTGATATTTGATCTGATAAGCAAATCTGTTCAATTGGTACTGTGTCTATAAAACTTGAAGGAATGCCTGCCAATATGGCTACTGCTGATACTTTTACTGGAAAAAAAGTAATTGATAGGGAAGGAATTGAATATGGGAAAGTTAAACATATTCACATTAACCAAGATACACTTGCCGTATGTGGTGTAACAATCCATCAAGGATTTCGTAGGGACTACTTTTTATCTGAGGATTATGTTGACAAATTTTCTAAAGAAACTTTACTTCTTAGCAGACCTCCTGTAAGAATTGGAATCCCTGTAACTGATATTGATCGTCATAAAATAGGCAAAGTGAAGCGATTACACAAAAATTCTGATACAAATGAATTGGAATCAATAGAAGTTAGTGATGGCTTAATGCACTCTAAAATTCTATCCAAATCTGAAATTTGGGGTGTCGGGGAAAAAGTTATTTTAAGAATGACTAAAGAAGAGTTCAAGAATCTTGAATAATTTCTTTTTTTTAAAATAATATTTTTTGATTAATCTGTTTGTTTAGAACATACTGTACATACAGGAATTCCTTCTTGAACTGTTACTTCCACATTTGATGAGTGGCATTTTTGACATAATCCTTTCATACAGCAGTTTCTATATTTTGTCTTTAAATTTTTTGCGAGGATCGACGAGACTAATACTTAGCAATTTATAATTGTCAAATGCGATCAATGTGTTGTATTCCATAGAGACAAAATCTCTTACAAAATTATTTGGTGATGTAATTGCTGTGAATGATATTTCCTTTTCAGTTGAAAAAGGTGAGATCTTTGGTTTTTTGGGACCTAACGGTGCTGGGAAAAGTACAACAATGATGATTTTCACTACTTTACTAAAACCAACATCTGGACAAGCTTTGATTTCTGGATTTGATGTGAGGACAAATGCAAAACAAGTTAGAGAAAATATTGGATATGTTCAGCAAGAATCAACAGTTGATGAGTATCTTACTGGACGAGAAAATCTTATCCTACAAGCAAAACTAAACCATATTCCAAAAAGTGAAATTAGCAAAAGAATTGATGAGGTTTTGGAATTAATTGAACTTGTTGATAAACAAGATCAAGCAGTTGTTACATATTCTGGTGGGATGAGAAAAAGATTGGATATTGCAGGAGGTCTGTTGCACAGACCCAAAGTATTGTTTCTTGATGAGCCTACAGTTGGACTAGATATTCAAACTCGCCGAAAAATTTGGGAATATATCAAGAAAATCCATACAGAATTTGATATGACTATCTTTCTAACCACTCACTACATGGAAGAGGCAGACAAACTATGTGATCGAATTGGAATTATTGATGGTGGAAAAATACAGGTGATTGATACACCAGAAAATATGAAAAATGCGATGGGAAACGAAGTCATTTCAATTGTAATTGAAGAAGGAAAAAATCTTAATTCTTTCTTATCTGAGATTAAAAAAATTGAATTTGTAAAAAAAATAAATGAAGATGGTTTTAAACTCACACTTTTTGCATCAAATGGAACTAAAGTCATTCCAAAAATCTTTCAAATCTCCTCTGAACTTGATATAAAAATTACATCCATTTCGCTAACCCAGCCAACTCTTGATGATGTTTTTATTTCTTACACTGGACATGAAATTAGAGATGATGATGATTCTGGATTCAATAGAAAACGTGAACATGCAAAGATGAAGAGGTTACGTGCATGAACACTCTGATGTATGATACTTATACAATTTTTTGGAGAGAATTAAAGAGATATAAAAAATCCCGTAGTGGTGTTTTAATTAGATTAATTCAACCTGCAATTTGGATTATTGTAATTGGAAATACATTTTCAGGAACTCAACCATTAATTCAATCCGTTGGTTTTGAAGGTGAATACATTGAGTTTATGGCACCTGGTGTCATTATACTTACTGCAATTTTCACTAGTATTTTTGGAGGTGTTAATACGCTATGGGATAGACGGTATGGTTTTATGAATAAGGCTTTGTCTTCTCCCATTTCTCGTTCTGCTGTTGCATTGGGAAAAATGTCTGCAATTTCTTTGATTGCAGCATTGCAAGCTAGTTTGATTTTGGGAATTGCTTTAGCCATTGGTGTTTCTTTTCCAAATCCGATTATGATTGCTCCCATCATGGTAATCGTAATCTTGTTTTCATTGGGATTCTCTGGAATTTCTGTAATAGTTGCAGCAACTGCAAAGTCTCAAGAAACCTTTTGGGGTATGATTAATTTTCTTGGAATGCCTTTGTTTATGCTAAGTCCTGCATTATTTCCGTTGGAATTGCTCCCTGATTGGCTTGCAGTTATTGCAAAATTAAATCCAGTAACATATACCGTTTTACTGGTAAGGGAATTAATGACTGGTATTTCTGAAGGTGGAATTCCAATACTTTTGAGTCTGGGAGTTCTCATAGCCTTTGTACTTGCCATGGTTGCACTTGCAAGCTATGTGTTTACGCGTGAAGTAAACAAGCCATTTTAACAGAAAGTTGACAAAAATTACAACATTAGTTAACTCTGGTTATGTTTCCATAATTTTGTCATGATTATTTGTTGAAACTATTTCTTACAATTGTAATGTTTTCTGTATTTTTGATATCTAGTTCTTTTGCTCAAATTTCTTTTGGATCTGATGACTATGATCTTGTTTCTGAATGGGGTACGTTTGGAGTTGTTGAACCTGGTCATTTCTCTTACCCTCAATTCATTGCAGTAAGTGATGATGATGGCAGCACCTATGTTAGTGATTTTGGTAACAAACGCATTCAAAAATTCTCAAGTAACGGTGAATATGTCACAGATTGGGGTCAGAGTGGAAAACAGCTAGGCAATTTTTACAATCCATCTGGAATTGCAGTGGGCATTGATTCTGTTTTTGTAGTGGATCGTGATTTAAATAGAATTCAAAAGTTTTCCCTCGATGGAGAATTTATTTCAGCTTGGGGAACAAAAGGAACTGGTGAAGGACAATTCCTTTATCCAAATGGAATTGCTATTAACAATGGAATTTTATATGTAGTTGATACTGGAAATCAAAGAATTCAAATATTTTCAACTGACGGTAAGTTTATCTCATCATTTGGTTCGAGTGGATTAAGTCAGGGTAAATTCCTTAATGTTGTTGGAATTGATGTTGATGTTGATGGGAATGTCTATGTCACTGATAAAGGAAATAATAAAATTGAAAAATTTAATGCTGATGGAGAGTTAATCAAATCATTTCCGTTTTATTTTCCAAGCTATGTTTTTTCTCCTGACGCAATAACTGTTGATGATTCAGGTGACATGTTTGTTGTGAATTCTGCCACGGGTAGAATTTTGCACTTATCTCAAGATTCTGATTTGCGATTAAGTCAAGTTGATCAAGCTGGCCCGTATCCTGATTTCTTTGAAGATATAACTGATTTAGAAATTGGAATTAATGGCGAACTGTTAGTTGTAGATTCACCCTCTCATACAATACAATTGTTTGAAACCCCGTTTTATGAAGAATCTGAAATTTCATATTTTGTTGCACCAGAAGTTATAAGGCCTTTACCACGAGATCAAACAAAACCTGTAATTGTTGCTCCACCTTCACTGGTAGTTGAGGCTGAAGATATTCTAACCAGTGTGTCTATTGGTGAGGCAACTGCTACTGATGACAGTGGAATCAAAGTAATCGTTAACAATTCTCCTGAGGCTTTTTTTATAGGCATAAACAATGTTGTTTGGATTGCATTTGATAACTCTGGACATAGTTCTAATGCATCTCAAAGAATTACTGTGAATGCTTGTGGACACAATTATTCTGATTATAACATGATCCAGGGAACTATTGGAGATGATGTAATTCAAGGAACTGATGGCGATGATCTTATCTTTGGATTGGCGGGAAATGATATTATTTCTGGCAATGATGGAAATGATTGCATTTTTGGCGGCTATGGCGATGATATTATTTCTGGCAATGATGGAAATGATACAATTAAAGGCAATCCTGGAAATGATATTTTAAAAGGTCAATCTGGAACTGATGTAATTTATTCAAATTCCGGTTCTGATGTAATAGATGGAGGTACAAATTCTGATAGATGTTATCCATCAGACTCTCACAGTGATTTATTGTTAAATTGTGAAGAATAGTTTTTTCCTATATAGAACTATTACTACTATCTAAAAGTATGTTCCATAACTAAATAATAGTGACACATGTTATAGGTGGAAATTCCTTTTTCATATTCAATGACTTACAAAAACGTAAAAAACATTGCAATTTTTAGCATTGTTGCATTATTTACTCTAGGTTCCTTTGAACTTTCAAATGCGTCTGCTGAAGAAAGTCAAGAATACAAGATGATAGGCGACATTACTCCGGTACTTACATTTACATTCAGAGATGGAATTGAGACACATACCTTCCCTATCTTTGAAATGGGTGAAAACTTTGCAAATAATTCTGGAACATCCTTTTCAGTAGAAGGAACTGTCACTTCTTCTCCATTATTGCATCAAGCAATGGATGAGGCATACAAGTACAGGTTATCAAATGGTGCCTTTGATTACCAATTCAAATACTTTGATGTTGATGTAGATTTTGTAAAAGAGGACAAATCAATAATTATTCTGGATTACAACAATTGCAGAATTAATAATTATCAAGTCGAGACACTTGATTCAAATGACTATGAAAGTTATTTCAAAGAAGTTGGATTTGCTATTGTAGATAAGATTGATTTTGTATGTAGTGGGATAAATACTGGTAATGATGTAAAAATAACCTCAAATGATTCCTTTATTGATTATGGTGAATCCGGATTCAATTTTGCTAACGATATGAAAACTTCGGTAACCCTAATGTTTGAAAATGGGGCCGAAAAAATAGAATTTCCTGTCTTTAATCTAGTTTCAGGTTATGAGGACTCTTCTGAGAATGTTGTCGCAGAATTTCAAGTAGAAGGAATTTTGGACTACTATCCATTACTGTTTAATGCAATTGATAAATCAAGACAAGTATCTGGATTGAGTGTTTCTTCTAATATTGATTTTGATGCATTAGTAGAGTTTTCCAATGACGAATCCATACTAAGAGGATTTGATTTCGCAGATTGTCGTATATCTGATGCTCGAATAACTACTCAGACTGATAAGGAAGAAGGATTTACTGGAAAAAGTGGATTTGCTTTAGTTCTTCAATTAACTTTTACTTGTTCTGGAATTAATCCCATAAACATGTATTATGAAGAACTTCAAGGAGATGCACCTATTTGGAAAACTGCTCAAATATCAAATGACTATGTGGAACCTATTCAGAATACTGACAAGGGTCTAAGTGCTATTACCACTTTTACTTTTGCTGATGGTATTGAAACCATAGAGTTTTCCATGTTTAAACAGAGTGATGTACTAACTGTTACAGAAGATACTGATAGTGATTCAATTACTGGCAAGGCAACAATTCCTACAATAGAATTGAGAGGAATAGTTGGGGATTATCCAATGCTATACAATAATGTGGATGATACTCTGAATATTCAAGGTGTTAATGGAGCAAATTCAGAAGTTTTAGTTGACATTGATGTTGACTTGGTTTCAGGTGAAAAAGTAATTCGTGGTTTTAACTTTGTAAATTGTAGAGCAATTGATTATACTGTTTCCACCGATACCAATTCTGAAGAGAGCTATGTCAAAAATAAATTCGCACTAGAAAATATTTTTGACTTTGAATGTCAAGGATATCATCCAAACAATCCAATGTATGATGTAATGTTTAATGTAGAAAAAGCAGATACTCCAAGTACTTTTGATCTAAGAAACACAGATCAATGGAGTCCAAATTTCACAGTTCGTGAATAATTCCTTTTTTTCTTTTCTTTTTAATTTTATATCTGCAATATTTTTCAAAATGCGATCAGATCATAATTTGTGATATAACATGTTTCTATATAGAACAATGGATTTTATGTTCCTTATCCCTATATCTATAATCACATTCATTGATTTATGGGACAATGGCTATCTTGGATAAAATCCAATGAAAAAGAACTTTTAACACTTCTTGATAATTTAGCAAAAAAAGCAGTTGAAACCTCTGAAGCAGTAGTGGTTTTATTCTCTGATTTAACTAATGTTGAGCAGAGTAAAAAGATTCATCAGCTTGAAACTGAAGCAGATGTTTTGACACGTGATGTATTTTCTGAACTAAACAAGACTTTCATCACTCCTTTAGATCGTGAGGATATGCAAAGAATTGCATCAAAAATTGATGATGTGATTGATTTCATGGACGGTATTGCTGCAAGAGTTTA
>JAOUAY010000141.1 GCA_029860565.1 Candidatus Nitrosopumilus sp. | reverse complement strand
GAATTAATCTGCTCTATTCCAGAGATGAGATCCTGTATGTTGCCAGTTAATGGCAAAGACAAAAGCGAAGTTGCAACACCAATGAAAATTTGGTAGACAAATGCAAACACAAATCCCAGTACCAGTCTGTTTGTAATGATACCTATTTGCTCTCTCAATTATCGTCCTCTGATTTAGTTGTAATTTTTTGTATGCGTATCTTTGTAGATCTATTTTTTTCTACTTCTTCAACGGTGAACTTCAAAGACTCAAGGATTAAGACATCCGATGGTTTTGGGATGTTGTGCAGTTTTTCATGCAAAAGACCGTTCAGTGTTGAATAATCATCTCCCGGCAAAATATCTGTTTTAAAATATTCATTAATTACATCTATTTCTAAATCACCTGTCGCAAGTATTGTATCATCATCTATTTTCTCATAAATTGCTCTTTTAGAATCTGTTTCGTCATAAATCTCCCCTACTATCTCTTCTATGAGATCTTCCATAGTCACACATCCTTCAAATCCTCCAAACTCATCTATCACTATTGCCATGTGCGTATTTTTTGCCTGCATCTCTTTAAGAAGTGAATTCATTCTTTTTTCTTGAGATACAAATATCGGTTCACGTACTAGGTCACCTAGTTTCTTTTTTTGTAATTCAGGGTCTTGCAGATGTTTTAGTATGTCCCTTACGTGTAAAACCCCTACAATATCGTCTAAATTCTTTCCATAAATTGGAATTCTCGAATGTCCACTCTTATCTATCAAGTCTGCGGCTTCACTCAAATTCATTTGTGAATGAAGAGCAAATACTCGTGGTCTAGGAGTCATGACCGAACGAACTACTGTCTCATCAAAGTTGAGTGCACCATGCACCAGCTTGCTCTCATGTTTGTCTAGTGCGTCATCTCTATGCCCTTGTTCTATTATGCCCCCAATCTCCTCCTTTGTTAGTGCAGGAGGATTGTAATCACTGCCAGTTATCTTGATTATTCCCCTGGTTATCTTTTCAAGGATCCATACTACAGGATAAAATGCATAGCTAAACGCCATCAAAATGCCGCTGCACCGTAAGGAAACCTTTGTGGCGTTTGCATTGCAATATGTTTTGGGAGTCACCTCTCCAAAAATTATGATCAAAAACGTCATAATACCAACTGCGATACCCAAACCAGGTTCTCCAAAAATTTCGATTGCAACTACCGTAGCCAATGATGCAGAACCGATATTTACAAGGTTGTTTCCAAGATTTACACTTGACATCATCCAACCTGGATTGGACTTTAGTTTCTGAAGTGCTTTGGCACCTTTCACGTTGTCTTTTACTAGGCGTTCCACAGTAGCTTGAGTAGTTCCAACAAGTGCAACTTCCAGTCCACTAAAAAAACCAGAAAGCCCAATGAGTGCTACAAGCGCAGCTAATTCGTATTCAAGAGCCATCTTTTTCAGAACACATGTAAATGACTGATGTTAGCAATGCAGCCCTCTCAACAATACTGTCATGAACAATGTACTCTTGTGTGGAACGGTACTTGTGGCCCTTCGGTCCAAATCCATCCAAGGCTGGGAGCTCTGCTGGAACATTACTAATGTCAGAAGACATAACTTGCTCATATCGTTTTATTTTAATTTCATGCTTTTTTGCCAAATCCTCAATCTTTTCATAAAATACAGTATCGGATTCCTCTTCCATTACTGGAGGTCTAGTATGTATCTGGTTTATTGCAACATCTAGTTTTGGTGCACCTGACTCGCGCTTTTTCATTATGTTTCGTATTTTGGCATCAAGTGAAGTTCCCAGCTGAGGAGTCTTGAAGCTGCAAATCAATGAGAGTGTTGCAAAGTTTGGCGTATGCCCATGAGTGCCACTAGATGCAATGGATGTTGTCCTTACTCGATAGTCTTTTTCATCCTTTGATAGTTTTTCAATTGCTGAAATCTTCTTGCCCAATACGGGAATGATTCCGTGAATGTCTGCAGAAAATACATTTGGAGCAGTAAAGCGGATCTGGTAGTCATTTCGCCCATAGCATGTGGTGATTATTCCTCCATCCTTGCTGGCAGATTTCAGTCCCAAGACATATCGGGACGTTTTTGAATATTGTTGTACTATGTCCTTGCTGAATTTGCCACCCAAACTATCATCGGTAGTTAGCAATACAGCACACCTTACTTTTCGTAATCTTTTGGCAAAACGAAGCGCATGCAATGCACCCAACATCACAGTCAATCCCCCCTTACTTTCAGCTATTCCTGAACCTATTATCTTGTCACCATCCTCGTAATAATTTATCATATCGTTTGGCCCGTAGTGGGTATCCATGTGAGAAATGATCAAGACATCATTTTCTGACTCATCGTGATTTTTAAAATAATGAAAATCCCCAATGTCAAATTGCTTATGAACATGCTCATGAAATCCCAAATGCTTTAGTCTGCGTGCCAAGATATTTCCCATCTTGTTTACATTGTCAATATTATACACATGTGTATTGAGATTTACTAAATCCCTTAAAGTCTCTTTTATGCTTTGCAGGTGTCCTCGCAAATACGTCCTTGCAACAACACGTAACGGTTGTGTCATGTCCGGTTCTGCACCATCTATTGCACTTTGTGAGGAACCAAAGTATCGCATTGCAGCAACATCCAGTATCTTATTTATCAAAGACTCGTAAGTATACCTTGCAGTCTGTGCAGCATAAAATAATGATCCTCCAGTTCCAAGACTTGCCATTGAGTTTAACTCAAGAATGTAAAGATTCTCATCTTTATCCATTCTGAAATCTACTCTGCTGTAATCATTTAGCCCCAAAGACGAAAATGCATCTATGCACATCTTTTTCATCTCTTTTGCCTTCTCCTTTGACAGTTTTGCAGGGCATGTTTTGCCAACCCCTCCTTTTTTCTTTTTGTCATCTATTGTTTGTATTTGATCAGGATCATCAAGATTGATTTCAACTATTGGGAGAATGTCTATGTTTGGATTATTTCCCATTACTCCAACTGCAAATTCCCGTCCAGAGATAAATTGCTCCACCAATATGTCTTGCTGGAATTTCTCAATCTGTACTTGTACTGCCTTGCGCAAGTCATCCCAGTTGTCAACTACCTCCATTCCCATTGAAGTGGATTCCAATTTTGGCTTGACAATTACAGGAAAGACCAAGTCATCAAAAGTATCTTCTGAAGTTCTAAACACCCAGAACCCGGGAGTTGAAATATTGTTTTTTTGCAGGACAATTTTTGTCATCACCTTGTCTTGAACTACGGCATGTCCTGCTGGGCCTGATCCTATGTAGGGAATTCCAAGCATTTCCATCATTGCAGGAACATGCGTGTATCGATTCTGCCCCTGTATTCCATAGGCCATATTGAATACCATGCCGGGAGAATCACCTGCAACCACCTTTGGCATAAACTCACGTAATTCATCTGCCAGATGAATATCCCCCTCAACTACCTTGACCGTGTGCCCGCCCTTTTCCAGAGCCCTTGCAACACGCTCGACTGCATTTTTACTATAATGCTCCTTAGTAGTCATTCCAAAGACGTTGATTACGTCATCAGGGTCGATCTTATTTTCATTGTAAATTAAGGCAACTTTCAATTTTTGAATATCCTCATTGCTGATTCTTCTAAAACATACTTGTTTTTTTGCTTATAATATAGTGACAATGTCATACAATGTAATAAAATAAAGACAATTATATTAAATTTCCTAATTGTCATAAAAGTTAAGTTATGGCCAAAAAACTAAAAAATATGAAAGATCCGAGTGAAAAATC
>JAOUAY010000140.1 GCA_029860565.1 Candidatus Nitrosopumilus sp. | reverse complement strand
AATCATTACTTAGAACGACTGAAACAATTTTGATTTTACCTGGTGGAAAAAGTTCTTGTTTCTTTTCAATGTGTGAATTCTCCTTCCCTGAAACTCCTTTAATTCCTCTTGCCCAGAGCTATAATTCCTGAAATTTTGTTTAACTTGTCTTTGATATTCATGGTAACCCTATTCCTTTTTCATATTTAATAGAATTCCAAAATGAACCTGGTTTTTATCCGCATGAATTACATTCAAATTTCTTTTTAGATTGATGCGCTTTTTCAATATGGCGTAATGTTCTTTGTGGATCTGAAAATTCCATGTTGCATTTTGGACAATTGTTACCCAAAATGATTTCTTTTTTGCGTGAAAACAAACCCATTATTTTTTTGCAAATCATTTACACATAAAACTCTTTTACCAATTTAGTATGATTAAATTGAATCAATAACACAAAATATTTTTTTGATCATAAGTATGGTCAATTTGCTTTACTTTATTAAAACAATGGGCTGACTATATTTTCCATGATTGAATCTAAGTTCTTTGTTATTTGAATTTGGAATCTAATTTAGAATTAGTTTTAAATTTGATCAAATAATCTCATATGTATTGCCGTTTGATTCTCTTTGTAAAAATAAAATTTTTAGAGAAGTTGCCGATTATGATGAAATTAAAGTGGATCCACACATGAATGAATTATTTACTTCTGTCTTTACTGGAATGAGTGGTAGATACACTCGATTAAGAATTATTTGTTCAATTACTGAAATCCCTATGAACACATTGGAACTGTCAAAAAAACTAGAACTAGATTATAAAACAATTAAACACAATATTGGTGTTTTAGAAAAAAACAATCTCATTATCAGGCAGGGTGCGGGTTATGGTGATGTGTTTTTCCCATCTGATTTAATCTCTATGAATTTACCGACATTATACAAGGTAATTAGAAAAGTTGAGGGCAAATTAGACAAATCTGAAAAAAAATACATTGAATGAAATCATTTTAAAAATTTATCCCTCCTGAGACTCTTTTAATCTGCTACCTGCTATGATGAGAATTTCTTGAATTATCTTTGTATTTTTTTTGACTTTACTGATTTGTAATTTTACTGAATCATTATTTCTCAAAATTAAAAAATTTATCAGTGGACTTTTCGTTGATAGGCGTGTATCATAGATTGACATAAAAGTGTGATTTGTTCTAATTACCTAGTTTTACTAGTGTCTTCACTATTTGAAATATTTGTTCTCTCATCATGTTTCAATCTCTCTTTGATTTACATCCTAATTCTATCCAAATCCAATATTATGTCCAATTCTGAAAATAGAAGAACAATCAAATATCAAAATACTGTACATACTAGTATGGTGTCAATTATCATAATTCCAATTCTGATTGTTACAGTGATAGGTTTGTCTGGATATCTTGCTTATCGATTTTTAATTTATGATTTGTATTGCAAAAGATCTGTAAATAGATCCCTTCGAAAATACAATATCAAAAAAACTCCTTCTGAAATCATCAAGGAATATTATGCTAACAAAGGTGAACAAATCTCACATCAGGAAATTCAAGACCTTGAAAAAAATTATAGACAAAATGAACCTGACCAATTTCTTGCAATGTATGATGCAATTAGAGATAATCAAAAATACGGAGAATAATACATTCTAAAAATCTAGGGGTTTACTGGAATTGAAATGAATGGTGTACCGCCTTCACCCACAACTAGTGGTAGTTTACCATCCCATGCTTGTGTTTTTAACCATTCAAGGTAATTTGGATTTTCAGCTAATGCTTGATTAATGATTGCTATTGCTTCTGCTTCACCTTTGGCTTCTGCAATATTTGCATTTGCCAAACCGATGGCGTTGGCTTCTCTCTGTCTTGCTTCTACTTCTATCCTTCTCAAATCGTTTTCTGCCTTTAGTGCTTTTTGCTCTGCTTCTACTTTTGATTCAATTGCAGATGCAAATAAGGCAGAAAATTCAAAATCTGTTATTGAAATTACTTCAGTTACAACATCAAATTGGTTTAATCTTTCTCTGATTGAAAATTCAATATCTGCTTTGACAAGAGGTCTTTTTGTAATTAATTCCTCAGCATTATAGTTTGCAGTAACTTGTTTTACTGTTTCTTCAATGGCTGGTTGAATCACTCTATTTTCATAATCTAAACCTAGATTTTTGTATAATCTATGTATTCCTTCCTTATCTGGGTGATAGTTGACAGTAACTGTCGTCTCTACAGTCTGCAAATCTTTTGATGCACTTCTGGCCTCACTTGCATATTTGAGCGTACGAACTTCAATATTGACTACATCATCTTGAAACGGAATAACAAAATGTAATCCCTCATCAAGTGGCGGATTTGTAAGATCAACTGCATTCCAATGCAATAGTACTCCTCTATGACCTGAATCCACTATCTTTACTGAAGCTGTTGCTACTACTCCAATTATGATAAGAATGACAATTGCTACTAAAACTCCTTTTGCCGCACTCATGTTTACATTGACTTTAGGAGATTGATACTTTGACAATAAATTTAGTAGCTATACTCTATTATTATACCAATCTAATCAAAAATATACCTGTATGTCCGCCCTTTCTCTTAACAAATTTAAGACATCTCTGCGTATCAAAAATTAATGGCAGATCCTAATTATTCGTGGATATATCTGATAATCTTTTTGGCAATTCCTTTGGCAAGAATAATTCCTAGAATATTGTCTAAATATGGAATCGGAAAAAACACCACAAATACAATCCAAAAAAAACAATTTCAATCTGGCTTTGATGAATATTCTCAAAAACCTCAAATGGAATCTTCTGAACCCTCGATGAATACCTCGAAACCTCAAACAAAAAATAACCTTGTATTAGGTGTTTTGAACAGAGGTTCAAAAACATTTGAAAATATTCAAAAAAATACTGGACTTGACAATACAGAACTAGATGCAATTCTTGAAGATTTAGAAAAAAATGGTCTAATGAAAGTAGTTCACAAACAGGGAATGTTTGGTCCTAAAACTGAGATAATTCCAACTGATAAAGGGTTTAGGGAATATTATTCCTAGACTTTGTTTGATATTTGTATAAATTAAATTTAAAATAAAAAAATTAGAATTAATTTGTTGGATTCATTAACGCAGCTCCTTCTTTATTTTTTTGATCTATTGGAGCATCCATATATTGACCGGGATGTGCTTGGCAATCACCAATATTGACTGCAAAACCATCTGAGATCTCAGCAATGCATCCTGCTTCTATAATTGCTATTATTTTACCCAATTCCATATCTTCTTCTCGTGCTACATGTCACATAGATATGCAAAGAGTAACACTGCTCCTATGATGATTATTTCTCCTACAACAAAAATAGAATTCCTCCCTCTTGTAGATTTTTTTGATTGTCTATTAATTACTGACGAAACACTAATTATGCAAAAATTAAATAAAAATGAATTAGATATTTTTCAATAGTGATTTTTATATCTGGAATTTTTTTGACGTATCAAACCAACCAATCAATGAGTAAATTGAGAATTTAGTCATCTGATTCATCATATTTTTCATCTTGTTCATAATTTTCTTTGAGTTCAAGCTGGTGACTTTCCTCTTTCATTTCTTCATGATCTAATTTTTTCAATTCTTTTTCTAATTCTTTGGACATGAATTATTACAGGTATAATCTAGAATATTAGTAAAGTAGTAATTTTCAATCTTGATATTCATTATGATGTTTCAATTGTTTTATAATTTTATTTCATATTGGATTTAGAGCTTG
>JAOUAY010000139.1 GCA_029860565.1 Candidatus Nitrosopumilus sp. | reverse complement strand
CCATTACCCATTTGAACAATCGCTGTTCCGTTTGGATTGGGCACATGAAAAATATCTCCTGCAAAAATTACAAAATCAACATGATCTTTTATTGATATGTCAATTGCTTGATTAAATACATCATACACATCTTGTTCACGTTCCTCTGATCCATATTGTACTAATCCCAAATGAGTATCTGAAATATGTGAAAATAACATTAGTCCAATAGTAAATCTTTCTGAATTAATCCTTGCGTTGATTCCACTGCAATTTCTTTCATCATGTCTGCCTTTGCCCAAGCATCAACTGCACTCTGATCTGCTCCCATTACCTTTTCCTTTACTTCTTCGACATGTACTAATGATGGGAGGTTTGTCCATTGTCCAACAAGGACTGCATCTCCAACATTTAGTGATGCTAATTGAGCAATTAATTCACGACTAGTGGACTCTGTTGCTGAGGCTATTTGCCGCTGGTCATCTTCTTGGATAATTTTCATAATTGCAAATGAACCCATTTGGCTTAGTACGTTTAGATCCACGCTTCGTGGTCTTTGTGATACGATACCTAAACCTAATCCAAACTTTCTTCCTTCTCTGGCAATTTTTGCAGCCCAATATTTTGCACTGGTGTCATGATCTTTTGGGATGAATACGTGGGCTTCTTCAATAATTACAAAAAGTGGCGAATTGAATCGGAATTTTCTCTCTTTCTTTGTTTTTCCATGTTTTGCAATACTCGCATCTTTTCTATCTTTGAGTAGTTGCTGTAAGTAAAATGCAACAGCAACATTTGCTTGTTTTTCTGATAACTCTGAAATATTTAGAATGTTTGTACGTCCTTCCTTGATAAAACTAATTGGATCTCCCATATCTGGATCTAAAATATCTTCAAATCTTCTTTGAGATTCTTCTATGATGTCTTGAACTCTATATGCCGACGTTCTAATTTCTTTTAGTTTTTTATCTTCTGAATTTACAATAAAATCTACTTCATTTTCTAACTTACTCCAAAATTCTTTTGATTCTTTTACATGTTTTGTAAATGCCATTCTTAAAACTCGTTGTTGGACATTTGCACCATCTCTAATTTCTAGTACTTCTGAGATCTGATCTGCGTCCAATAATCTTGGATTAATTTTTGCATCAATTACATTAATTCGTGGAATGTTTAGACCGGTGTAATCATTATGGTAATCAAAAATGATTACAGTTCCTTTTAATTTTGAAATTTGTTTTGTGACTAGTGATACTAGATTACTTTTTCCCATACCTGTCATTGCTAAAATTCCTAGATGTCTTGAAACAATTTTATCTAAATTCACTTTTGCATCGATTGATTTATTTCGTAAAAGATTACCAATACTCACCCAGCCATCTTTTTTAGGACTGAAAATTTCTTCTAGGTCTTGCTTAGTTGGTGGAGTAATTTCGGTGCCTGGAATTGGTGGAATTGCAGGTATCATTGATTGACCTTTCCTTAAATTCTCTAAAAATCCCAAAATTCCTATATGAGCTGTAAATGTTTTATCTCTCTTGTTGATCTCTGCAATTTCAGTACTTTCTGATGCTTCATCAAAATTCTTCACATCTGCAAATGCTGCACTTGATATGGATGATCTTTCAACTAACCCTAAAATCTCTCCCTCATCTGAATTTATTTTGATGTATTCTCCTACAGATAGAGCTCTTGAAGTCATCGCTGTTACAAATGTGGGTTTTGATTCGCCTATAACAAAACCTAAACTCAACTCAGTACCTCTCGTGAACCTATTTCGTTACTTAACCCTAACAAACTAACCATTTTTGAAAGTTCTTTATCAGATATTTTACAGTTATTGTGTGCAAGCTTAAGGGCATATGGGTATCCTCCTATACTAGTTTTGTATAATTTGTTCATTGTTGATTTAATCTCCTTTTCATCATGTTGGTCTCCTAGGAATTCCAATTTGATTATTGGTGTTGAATCACTTAATCTTACAAAAGTTGAAGAAATTATTTTATCTGTTCCATATTTTTTTTCTACAAAAATTTTACTAAATCCTGGATTATTTGTTACATGATTATAATAGAAAATATCTCCTGCAAGAGAACCTAACTTTTCAAATTGTTTCTTTGTATTTGATGTTTTTGCAACAAAAATTACATTGTTCTTCTTCTTCATTATCTTCACAATTAATGATCCTAATTTTGCTTGCCTTGTCATTAACTGAGAATGTAGTGAGCCGTCCATCAATACCATATCCACATCATCTATCGTTTTTTCACAGGCTTCAATCTCCATTTTACTTGCAATACTTGAAATATCGTCTGCGGTTCCAAGCCCTGATTGATGTAAATCTACCAATACTTCTCCATCCGATTTCACTGAAACTGCTGTAGTTGCCCATAATTCGATTCCCTGAAATTTAGTATTGTTAAAACTACTATCGATTCCTGCGGTGATCACTTCTTCTTTTGTAGGTGTAAATTCTATCCAATTTTCTCGTGCCTTTTGTAAAATCTGTTCAAATTTTGGACCTTTTAGAATTGCGAGCATCTTGTCTCTATTGATAATTGCATCCTTGTATACGGTATTGAGCACAACAATACTTTGCAGGTTTGAATAAAATCTTTAGGTTATGCTGAACTTTGACAAAACTGATCCATCTAATCCTCTATCCTATTCTACCCTTCAGAATAATTTTTTCATTTGTATTTGATGGGGTGGATTTGTCAATATATCTAATTTCATATTTATCCCCAATGTGGATTGTTTTTCCATCCAATTCTCGAGGAATTTTAATCACAACTTCAAATGTACTTGTGTTTGGACCACTTTCAATTAGGTATCCAGAATTTGCATCAAATTTTGGATTTGCAAGTGTGGTTCTTATCCCTCCTTCACCTCTGAACTCTAATTTGCTTAATGGTATCTTGTCCTCATTTTTTGAATCTCTGTTTGCATCAGGTTCATAAATTCTCACGGTAAACTCATGTCCTATCCTAGAACCACCACTATCAGATGATCTAATATTGGCAAATGTCTTTGTAAGTGGAATTGATTTTTCCAATACTCTTTTTTCTCCAGAGTAGTCAGAGTCATCCAAATATCTTATCAATACAATGTCTTCCTGACTTAGTGCTCTTCCGTCAATTGTTTCTGGCAATTCCAGTTTAATATAAAATTGACCCGTGTTGGGTCCTGTTTCAATCATGTTTTCAGGACCTTCAATTGCAAGTCCGTTGATTGTAAATTCAAACAATCCTCTAGTTGATACTACCTCTATACCACTATGTGCCAAGTTCAAATCATGATCTGTTATGTAAAAATTCACTATTGACATACTTGATGCAGGGATTGACTCGATCTCATTTTTTGATGCTGTAACTGTTTTAATCTCATTATTCAAATCCGTAAATTTTATGGGATCTGATGCCATTTCTTTAATCTCATTATTCAAATCCGTAAATTTTATGGGATCTGATGCAATTCCTATCTCTTTCATCTTTTCTGCTGTTTCAGATTTTACACAAGCTGGCATCCCGTTATTCCTAATAACTAATTCACGTTCTACATTACATTGAATCTCTTCAATTGGAATGCCTTTTTTTAATTGTTTTTTAGGTGATTCTATATCTGCATTGGCAGGAATTGTAATTGAAAATATCAAAATTATAGTGACACTGAACAAAATTTTATTTGAATTCAATCTATCCTTTCTTTCAGTTTTTTTATCTTAAATAGATTGGTGATGAATCATTCTCGAATTTTCTTTAACATAATATTGAAGAGTTCTTTTCTAAACGTGGAAGAAATTCTTTGGAATTAGTAAAAAATGCTGAATT
>JAOUAY010000138.1 GCA_029860565.1 Candidatus Nitrosopumilus sp. | reverse complement strand
CCTTTGGGCCCACTTAACAAAATTATTATTCTAATTTGGAAGTAAAATTTTTGTGAAAGACATAGAATTCAAACTAAATTCAATAGACATTCATCCAAATTCCGAAATTAAAGGAACAATTTCTGTTTCATATCCAGGAAGGTATGACGGGGTTGTTATAAATACACAAATTTTAGATTCAAATGAACACATAATCTATAAGTCATATAATGGAAAAAACATATCACAAAATGTTTCAAGATTATTTATCAACAAAGATGTAATGACTCAAGATAAAGCAGAATTTACCGCATTAATTAATTTTGAGCCAAAACAAGAACATGAAATAAAATTCAGAGTATCAATTATTGAACAGCATAAAGAAATAGAAAGTCAAATAATTTTTGCAAAATATTCTAAATAGAATATTTTTGCATCATTATATTCCTCTACTTTTTTCCACAGTTATAATTCCAGTCATCCATGGATGAGGTGTACAATGATAAGGAACATCTTGTGGTTCAGTAAATAAGAATTCATAGGTATCACCAGGCTTTAATACACTTGTAGAACCAAAGTCCCCGCTATAACTATCTGCATGTCTATGATCAGGAGTTACAGTATGTGCAGTTTCATCATTATTTTCCCAGATTACTTTATTGTTAACTTCCAATATCACTGTAGGTTTATTTGGAACATAATTTTCATTTCCTTCAACAACAGCACCAGGAACAATTTCGATGATAAGATCTTGTTCAGGATGCAAAATATGATCAGACACAGATGGTTTTGCCAAAGATTCAGGAAGATAAAATGAAGTATAAAAGACAACAAATACAGACATGCCAACGATTACCGCAATTACTCCAATACCATATGCATGACTTGACGTAGGTGCACTCACAATTTTTTTTAATCGCTCAAGTTCTTATAAAGCTTGTTTAGAATTTTTGAAATTATGGTTTGTTGAGATCGCCAGAACCAATACCTGTATTTGTATTAGTGCCGACTCTCAAATCTGCTTGAGTTTTGGGTACTAAAACTTCAGGTGCTAATTCTTTTGATTCCGATTTTCCCTCAGGCTTAGTATCTCCTTCTGGAAGTTTGCTTGGCTCAACAGATGCATCAGGCTCTGCTAATTTTGGTTTTTCATCCATTACAAGAACGGGTGCAGGTGGGGGTGCATTCTTTTGCTGACTCATAGCATATCTGTACACATGGAAGAATGCTGCAAATACTAGCAAAATAATTCCAATAAAGAATAACGAAATATTCTTCATTCCAATTAAAGCTGCATTATACGCTGCAATGTTTAGAAATACTTGGAAGGCCAAAAGTGCAATCAATAACCAGTTAATCCATTTTTCAGAAAGATTGATGGTGGCAACCTTTTGAGGACCGTTACTTTTTGCAAGTTTTGATTTTCTTTCTGCCTCATTTGCAAGTTTAATCATCATGTAGGTGAATCCAAATCCTAACGGCACTAACAATATCATTGTCGAATAGAAGAATATCGGATCAATTACCAAACGCTCTACTAAAGGAATCTTCGTATCAGGCGAAATATAGAATCCCCAATAAGTGGTAACCATGATTTGAGCAAGACTGGTAATACCAAATGCCGTAATAATTGGTCTATCCCTCCATGAGAATTTCTTGTATCTATCAATAAATGGAATCAACACGAATGATATAATGAATAATAACGGCCATAACAAGCCTGTAACAAATTTGTCATATTGTGTCCTCATGAACGCATAAATTCCTGTAAGATACCATTCAGGAACCGTCACACCAGGCGGTACTGTGGGCTCAAACTTGAACCCCATATCAATTGGGAATACACCACCAGTAATCAGAATTGCTCCACCAATTGCCATTACCATTGGTACATCAAAAACCAAGAATCTTGGGAAGTGAACTGCCATCAATCCTAGCATTACAATGGGTAACAAGAACACGTGTTGTGCATAGAACCTCAATACAAAGTCTGAAAATCCGCTACCTAGCGCCGCGTCACGAATCGTCGGTCCCACAACTGGAATGGACGTAGTCAGCGACGCCGCAATACTGATTGCAAGCTCTGCTCTTTCACTAAAAATAACATCATATCCTGTAAAGGCTTCAAGAATAGTAACAGTACCAAGAATGACACCAGTCATCCACAAAACTTCATTTCTAATTTTGTATCTTCCACTAAAGTATTGATAATACATATGAAGAACTGCTAAAAGCACCATTGCATTGGAACCGTGATAGTGAATGTTTCTAATGTGGAAACCAAATGGAACCTCGTCATTAATGAATTGAACACTATCCCATGCCCTATCAAGAATTGGTTGATAGTAAAACATAAGCAGTGCACCTGAAACTCCGAGAATAATGAATACGATAAATGTGAGCATTCCTAAAAATCCAAACGGACTGACAAATCTTGCGGGGAATGAAAACTTTATTGCAGTAAAAATAGTTCTATCTACACCATCCCAAATCCAGTAAAGGAGTGCTACTACTCCAGTTCTTCTTTCAAGCGAAACGGCCATATCCAATTACTCCATTTTCATTTGCATTAAACTTTGGTGGCATAATAAAAAATGATCCATCAGGATCGGTCTCTAAAGTTAGTTGAGGTAACACATTTGATGGTGAAGCTTGCACTGATGCAGGACCTGCAATAGCTTTTCCAGTAGTTGGATCATACACACTACCATGACAAGGACATTCACCTCTCTTTTTGCTATCTTCCGGATAATATTTCCATAAACACCAAAGATGAAGACATATCATGCTATATGCTCTAACAGCAGTGACATCGTTTTTTCCACCACCTAATTCTTCAGGAAGTCTAATGAATTGCCATTTACGAAATGCTTCTGCATCAAGTGCAGCATCACCAGTTGAAGGATATGTAATAACTTCAGCATGATTAATTGGATATGTATTGATATTAGCATGACTACCATCAGGTAAAATTACAGGTACTCTTTCAAGTGATGCCTGATTTGGATTTGGCATGAAATTACCAAATGGGACAAATGGAGCAAATGCTAAACCCGTGCCTGCAGCACCCATTAATTTTAGAAAGTCTCTTCGGGATAATCCGCTAGACTTTTTTGTCCCCAGCTCCGACATTCAAGCTCACCTTCGCCAAATTGCTTATAAATCTTATTCAATTATCTAGGTAGTTTTTGCCTAATTATCAAAATGAAAACTACTCCGATCATAATTCCAATGACTAAGCCAATTGCAATACCAATATCAAATGGAAGACCATTGGCAGGATTCACTGCATCTTTAGATGTAGTTTTTGTTTCAGGTATTATTTCAAGTATTGTCGTAGAATTATCTTCTGAATAACTTGGAATTGATTCAATATCAATATCCTGTTGTTCAACATTAAGATTCATCTCTGAAGAAATATTTGTAAATTTAGCTGCAAGTGTAATTGGTTCAGTGATTGAAGAACCGCCAAACAAAGTTGAATGTGTTAAAAGTGTGTAAGTGCCAGTTTGATTAATTGGTACGTAAAGTACTGTTGACGTATCATCTTTATTTTTCACTGGAAAGAAACCACCGCCTTGACTAAAGACGGAATTACCCAACCAATCAAGAGAAACCCAATCAAGAAAATGCCCAAAGACACCAGAGGGAACATTAGTTTGTATAATTTGCCCTGATGGATCCATTACAAACACAGCAAGATTTGTGTCATCACTAGTCCATGAAAGCTCAATGGCAGCAGAATTAATGGATTCATTTTGAATATCAAAATAATATTGTCTCCAATCACCAGCCATATAGCGATTGGCCATATCAAATGCACCTTTAGTGTATCCATTTCCATAAAGAACATCATCACTTTGTATTCCCTTAATCAAAATTGCAGA
>JAOUAY010000137.1 GCA_029860565.1 Candidatus Nitrosopumilus sp. | reverse complement strand
TTTCCAAGTCCAATGTAATAGGTTTCAGACATCAAAAAGTGTATGAATATGGATCTTTCTAAGTGTTAAAAAAATAGATTAAAAAAATTATTGTGCTTCCATTCTAGCAAGCCAATCGTTATCGTTGTCATCTTTTGATGTTTCTGATGTCACCTGTTGGGGTGGTTCTGGAAATGTCAATGTTGCTTCAGATTCTCTGGGAGGTTCTGGTGTAGGTAGAGCCTCAATTGACACAGGTTCTGAAGATGTGACGATTGGTTCTGTTGGTGCCTCTGGAAGTATTGTCTGAACTACTTGTTCTCGTTCAGGAGTCTCCAGATATGTAACGGCGGATTCTTGGATGTCTGGTGTTGATGGTGGGGCTATCTCATGCGCTTCCAATTCAAGATCGGCAATTCTACTCTTTACATTTGCGATTTCAGCTGTTTCGTGAGTTACATGCTCAATTACCTCAGTTGTGCATGATTTCACGGTCTCAAATGTTGCATCAGAGATTTCATTGCTCTTGTATTGTACTTTTGCATCAAAGGATAACATTTTTGCAGACTTCATTTGAACATCTAACTCAGTCAATCTTGCCTCAAGTATGGCTTTGATTTCACTTTCTGTTTCATCTAGCGATGTAAGTTTTGACTTGTATTTTTCATGAATGATTTCTGCATCTGCTTTCATGTCATCATTTTCTGAAACAATATCAATCAAGGCCTTTAGACGACGTAGAGTTAATTGCTTTTCACGAATGAGTCTTTGAGAATCGAGTCTCCATTTCGGAATAAATATGACAGCTTCACCTTGAACTACTAGTTGCTCATATTGGATTTGCTGTAATCCTTGAGAACCGCAGTCAATGCCGACGGATTGAATACTACCATCGATGTCAGTTATTGTTCCTACGACTTTACCCATGAATGTTCCGTACATGTCTTTGACATTTTTACCGATAATTTCTATATCATCGTGGGTCATGTGAATAAGTTTAGAGATTTGTATAACCGACAAAGTGTAAGAAATATTTTTAGTTTTAGTGAGATTTTTTTCACTAACTTTTCACAACCTAAATTTTAGTAATTTTAAAATCTAGAGATAAAATAGTATATTCATGATTCAAAAAGAAGAACTTCAACAAATTTTGAATTTTGTTGCAAGTAGATGGACTGAAGCTACCAAAGACCCAAACAACAAATCCATGGAGAGTTTACCAGATGATTTTTGGATGAATTCCATTGGAGGGAAAACTGCCAAAAAAGGCTTCTGGGTTACAACATTGATGTATACAGAAAATGAAGCAGATGCCGCATCTTTCAAAGAAGTGTTAATGAGATGGCAAGCTAAAGGTCAAGATAAAAACAAGGAAAAAGGTCCCGATCTAATTCAAATTGGAAAAAAGAAATAGACTATTAATAATTGAAAAAGTGCACATATGCATTGTCAAAATTTTCAATTGAGGAAAAAAAGAGTTTATCGAATCATTTTTCAAATACTGAAGACAACGTCTTTGCCATAATTAGTCCAAGACAAGTTGATCGCGGTGCATTAATGTCAAGATATAGTCGAACAGATAAAAGTATGAGAGAGATTTTTCTTGATGAATTTTTAAAAAATAAAAACAGAGGTGAGGAATTTTACAATAGAGTACTTTTAGAATACGGTGATGATTCAGTTGCAGAATTAGGCGAAGCACAAATTGCAATTGAAGGATTATCAAACATTGCAGTAAAAAAAATTGAAGACAGACGAATTGGATTATCATATTTAGAAAAATCATCACGATATGTAATGTGGAATAAAAAAGAAAATGGAAAATACAGATTTTACAGAGATCCTGAAATTATGAAGTCGAAGTTTGCAGATATGTATGAAGATAGTTGTAATTTTTCGTTTGATATTTATTCAAAAAATATAGAACCGATGGTAAATTATGTTAGAGAAAAATATCCCATAGAAAAATACAGATTTAAAGATGCAGCAGATGGAAAAGAAAAACTATTTTCTAAATTAAAAAATGAATCAGACATAAAATCAGCCAACATGATTTACAGGGGATCAACTAAAGCCAAAGCGCTAGACATCCTCAGAGGATTACTGCCAGCATCAACTTTAACAAATGTTGGAATCACAGGGAATGGACGAGCATTTGAATATCTTCTAACGATATTAGGCTCATCCGACCTTAAAGAAGAGCGGGATTTAGCCTCAAAAATCAAAAAAGAGCTAGATACAACCATCAAATCATTTGTCAGACGAGCTGATGACAAATATGGAAAAGCATTTCAAAAATACCTAAAGGATGTCAAAAACAAATCAAGATTAATCACTAGAAATGAAATTAAGTCAAATCCAATCATAGGTTCAGTTACAAAGCTTGTGGATTATGAATCAGAGAAAATTGCCATGGATAAAATAATTACAAGTATAATGTATGAGCAATCTCCAAGTACGTCATATCAAAATATTTTACAACAAGTGAAAAAAATATCAAAAGAAAATAAAATTAAAATCGTTAACGAATTTATAAAAATTAGAACAAATAGACGACATAGGCCCTCAAGAGCATTTGAAAATACGTATTACACATTTGATTTATGTAATAATTTTGGAATGTTCAGAGACCTACACAGACATCGAGCATTAACCCTAGAAAGACAATTGCTTACAACTGATCACGGATATAATATTCCAAATGAAATTAAAATTCTTGGAATTGAAAGAGACTTTAAAGACTGTATGAATAAAACAAAAGAAACATTTGAAAAAATCAGAAAAAAATATCCAGAACAAGGGCAGTATGTTGTTAACTTTGGATATAATTATCCGTATTTTATGAAATTCAATCTTAGAGAAGCATGTCACCTAATTGAATTAAGAACAGTTCCTCAGGGACATATAGATTATAGAAGAGTGGCACAACAAATGTTCAAACAAATTAACAAAGTACATCCAAATCTAAGTAAAATTATGAAATATGTAGATATGAAAGAATATGATTTGGAAAGATTTGAATCTGAAAAAAGAACAGAAGAGAAAAGAAAGAATTTCAAAAAATAGAAAAATACTATAATATTTGAAGAAATAAAAGATATTATGACAGAAAAAATTAAAAAAAATCCCGAAGAATGGAAAGAACAGCTCACTCCAGATCAATATGAAATTTGTATTAACCATGGAACTGAACCACCATTTTCTGGAAAATACAATGACAGTAAATTTGAAGGAACTTTCAAATGTGTATGCTGCGGTGAAGGTCTTTTTTCATCAGATTCAAAATTTGATTCAGGATCAGGTTGGCCAAGTTTTTGGAAACCAATTTCTGAGGAAAAAATAGAATATGTTTCAGATTCAGCATATGGAATGATTCGCACAGAAGTCAACTGTAGCAAATGTGGAGCTCATCTGGGCCATGTATTTGATGACGGACCAAAGCCCACAAATCAAAGATATTGTATCAATTCAATTTCACTACAACATGAAAAAGACAAAGAGGATCAAGACTAGCCACAAATCAAAATTTATTGAGTTTATTAAAATCATATTCAAAAATTATTAATAAAACACAATTAAGGATAAGAAAATCAGAGAAAATGAAATGGATTGCAATTACACTGTAAAATGGAATGAAGTGGTTTGAGAATAATCTTATGTGGATTTGGGGTTGTAGGTCAAAGCTTAGTTAAATTATTTGATTCTAGAGCAGAGGATCTCTATGCAAAATATGGATTAAAACCAAGAGTAATTGGGGTATTTGACAGTAAAGGAAGTGCAGTAGATCAATCAGGATTAAAATTAAACAAACTTGTTGAAGTGAAGAAAAAATTTGGAACTGTAAAAAATTATTCAGATACAAAAAATTCAATGTCTGGAATAGACATGTT
>JAOUAY010000136.1 GCA_029860565.1 Candidatus Nitrosopumilus sp. | reverse complement strand
AAAAGAATTTCCACCAGCCTTAAATGAAATTTACATCACCAGAACAAACTTGACTAAAACTGCAGAAATTAAAATAAAATTTCAAAATGATATAGTAAAACAAAAAATGGATGGAGTAATCGTTGCAACTCCTAGTGGATCTACAGGACACTCATTTTCATTAGGAGGTCCAATATTACATGAAAGTTTGGATATCTTAATCATTACACCAGTTGCACCAGTGTATAGATTAGCTTCATTGATAGTACCTGATGAGAAAATCGAAATAACATGTTCTCATGATTGCAATATCGCAATGGATGCACAAGTTGTTAAATCAGTAGGATATGAAGAAACAATCACTATCAAGAAATACAAAAAACCGGCAGTTTTTGTAAGATTAAAGAAAAGAGGATTGAGACAAATGAGCAAACTTGGATTTTAAGATTTTAGATGCCAGTGCATTTTATGCAGGAGTACCATTTAGATCGTCTGATGATTGTTATACTACATCTTTAGTTTATGATGAAATAAAACACATAAAGAATAGCCATGGCGTCTTGGAAACTTTGCTTGAAACTAATAGACTAAAAATTAAAGAACCAAACATCAAATCAACAAAATCAGCAGCAAAAGCATCAAAAAATACAGGAGATTTTCCTCAGTTGACAAAACAAGATATTTCAATTATTGCTTTGTGCATTGAAATGAATGGTGAAATAATTAGTGATGATTTTGCAATTTTAAATGTGGCCAAGAATTTGGATTTGAAAGTATCACCTATTATGACTAAGGGCATAAAAGATGTAGGAAAATGGATTCATTATTGTCCAGGATGCAGGACAAATTACTCCACAGGAAAAGAATGCCCAGTATGTGGAACACCGTTAAAAAGAAAATTACTCAAGAGTAAATCCCTTTCCGTGCCATTCAGCAAATGAGCCATCATAAAGTTTAACTTTTTCAAAACCTGCAATTTTTAATTGTAAAAATAGATTTGATGCACGATGTCCATGTAAGCAATAACAAACAATCTCTTTATCTTTAGAAATTTGATTTTTTGAAAATAACATTTCAAGAGACACCCCATCACGAAATAATTTTCCATCAAAACCAATTCCTTCTGTAAATGGAATTAATTTTGATTGAGGTAAATGCCCACCCATAAATTCTTGAGGACTGCGAGCATCTAAAATTACAAAATTATCTAAATTGTCTTTTAGGAAATTAGATTCCATTCTAATTTCAGAATTTATGTTTGGAGAAAATACAGCAGGTTCAATAAAAGATGTTTGACGAGTTAATTCAAATCCATGTTTTTGTAAATCAGATGCATTAGCATCAAGTAAGAAAGTTTTCTCATGTCCAAAATACAACAAAGTCCATGCAATTCTAGCCATTGAGGGATCCATTGAATCCCCAATTAAAACAACAGTTTTAGTTTCATCAATTCCCAAATTATTAAAAAGTTCAATTATTTTTTCTTGTTCGATTACAAGATTTGAGCCAAATTCATCAAATCGAATTACTTGTTCTATAGAAAGAGATTGTGCCATTGATAGATGCCCATAAAGAAACATTGTTTTCGGACGCGTATCTAAAATTATAAGGTTAGGATCAGATAGGTGTTCTTTGAGCCAATCAGTCGATACTAACATGAAAATCTTGACTTGTTAATTTATTTAATAGTATCATGAATCATGTAAAGTTTTTTGGTTGGATGCCTTTAGGAATTTACTTTTAGAATCCAAGGTTTTTTTAATTTTCTTTGCTCGAACTTCCCCTAAACCTTCAACTTTTGCCAATTCAGATGTGGTTGCACTAAAAACTTTCAACGGAGTTCCAAATTTTGTAAGCATTCTAACTGCAAATTTTTCACCAACTCCAGGTAAACTACAAAGAACAGAAAGTTGTTGCTTTTCTAAATCAGATGATTTCTTGATTTTTTTCAGATATGGACCTTTTGGAGTATCTTTTCTAGAACACAGCGATACCAATAATTTTGCAGTATGGATAGCGCTAGGGGTAGGAATAACAGGGATTTTAAAATCAAGAACAACAGTTGAGAGCGCACCATAAAATATCAGCGGATTCTCAGTAATTTCTTCAATTTCGTCAATATTACCCTCCACGAGAACAATAGGATGTTCAAAGTGCTCCTTTAATCTAGAACACTGATCAAAGAGTCGTCCATCAAAAACAGAAGCCATAAGATCACGAATACTCTTTCTTTCAACAACAGTTTCAGGAGCAACAATATAGTCACCGATTGGAAGTGTTTTCATCTCAAGATTCAAGCCTACAGATTTAAGAAGATCAGGAATTCCACTTTTTCTCTCCCTTTCATCCACAATAATTCGAAGATTTTCCAATTTCACAAATAGTAGAAATAAAGAATTGTTAATATCTCATATGAAATTTGAGGTAAACTATTATTTTCTAGGATTATCTTCCACAGGTTTAGGATTTGGTGGAGGAGCATTTGCAGAGCCGCCTTTCATCATTTCAGTTATTTTTGTTTCCTGTTCTTTCAGAGTTTCTTTAAGGCGAGTTTCTTGTTTTTCAAGAACTGTAGAACGTGTTTTAGTCATCTCAATGCGTTCTTCTAATTCATCAATCAATTCTTGTTTTTTTGATTTAACCAAAATAGTACCAGCTTGTTTGAATACCGCATCACCATCTGCAACTTTTCTCAATTCTTCAAGAGCTTTTTCAGTTTCAGCTTTTTCAATTTCAAGATGTTGTTTTTGAGTCATAACTGATTGGAGATTCTGTTGAGATTGCTGTAATTTCATAATTTGCTCTTGGAGCCATGGTGGCATTTGTGGGGCGGACATATTTAATCAAAAAAATTGTTTCATTATATCTTTACCGATGTGTACCAATATTGACTTAAATCGTGCCTGTCAGTCTTAAACCAAACAATGAATACACATTCTCTTGTCTTGTATGGAAAACCAGAAAAAATTGTTTTGGTGTAAATACCGTTCTTGAGTTTTTCATAAACGATATCCATTATCTCTTTCGAGTATTCTGCCTCGTAAAACGTATTGTAGATGTAATTGTCTGTATTTTTGTACATCTTTTTCCATTTTTCGGCAATTCTTATTTTGCCCCGTATGCAATGGGCATTATCAAGCACTCCAATTTGTCACATAAAGGAATCCAGAATATCTCCAAAATCATGACCTTCCCAGTATTCAATATATTTTGTAATAAATGATGATGTGGAAAACATGACTCTGCATAAAATTCTAACCCATGGCTTTAGATGATAATTGTAAATTATTATTTCCTAGTAGAAAAAAGTGGTTTACTGTGCTTTTTTTAATTCTGTTATTGTGGCAAGAAGTTCCTTTAACTTTATAGGTTTTCTGATTATTCCAGTCACACCACGCTCAACGAGTTCTTTAATTTCATCATCAGTTATTGAAGCGGCTGAAAAAATCCAGATGGTTTTCTTCTTCAATAAGTTATTTTTCTCAAGATCGTTAATCACTTCCAGTCCAGAAATTTCAGGCATGGCAATATCCAATAAAATTGCGTCCCATTCTTCATTTTTAATTAATTCAAGACCCTCTTTGCCGTTAATAGTAGTCCTTATTTTATGCCCTTTTACCGAAAACACTTTGGTTAAGAGCTTAATTATGTCCAGATTGTCATCAACAACTAGTATCTTCATATTTATTCAAGTGGTATACTGAAATAAAAAATTGTCCCTTTTCCAACATCACTTTCTACCCAAATCTTTCCTCCTAGACCATCGACAATTCCTTTACATATTGCCAAACCAAGACCTGTTCCCCCATGTTTTCTGGTATGTGATGTATCTATTTGATAGAATTTTTTGAAAAGTAGTTTTTGGTTTTCTTTAGATATGCCAATGCCGTTATCTTTTACAAAAAAAACAACCGTATTATTTTCT
>JAOUAY010000028.1 GCA_029860565.1 Candidatus Nitrosopumilus sp. | reverse complement strand
AAACCACTCGGATTAACCTTGTCGTGCTTTCGCACATTGCAAAGTTTTCTCGCCTGCTGCGCCCCATAGGGCCTGGGTCCGTGTCTCAGTACCCATCTCCGGGCTACTCCTCTCAGAGCCCGTACCTGTAATAGTCTTGGTGGGCCATTACCTCACCAACAAACTGATAGGCCGCAGTCCCATCCTACGGCGATAAATCATTTGGAACACAAACCATTCCAGGCATAGTGTTCTATCGGGCATTATTCTCAGTTTCCCGAGGTTATTCCCGTCCATAGGTTAGGTTGACTACGCGTTACTGAGCCGTCTGCCTTGTATTGCTACAATGACTCGCATGGCTTAGTATCAATCCGATAGCAGTCAGGTCCGGCAGGATCAACCGGATTCTGAATTATTTTGTATTTTGATTATTGAAGTACATTTGTACTTTAATTGGAATTGACGGATGCACATAATCTTCACATTTCAGATATTGATCTTGCAATCAAATCCTCATTCTTGTATGCGTAACTGGAGGCCCATGAATCACAAAGTGGCATAATACCATACTTCATCACGAGCGCCGCCTATTGCGTTACGTATGCAGAAGCCAAAGAATATAGAATCCATATAAACCATACGTGAAATTATGCCTGATCGGTCAAAAAATTGAAAAAATTACATGTTTTTTTCAACTCATTTTCTGAAAAAAGGTCGGATATGGATATGAGAGTATTTTTCAATAGTTAAAATGGTGGATCTTATTTTGAAAGTTGGTTTTGGAAAAGAATTATCAAACAGAATATAGAATAAAAACAAAGACATCAGCAAAGATATTTGCAAAGTCCCTGAAACTTCACGTCAATGGCGTAAGTCATAACATTAGATATTATGAACCATATCCATTTGTGGTAAAAACATCTAATGGGAAAAATTTGATAGATGTAGATGACAACAAGTACGTAGACTATTGGATGGGGCATTGGTCTTTGATATTAGGACATGGCCCAAAAAATGTCAAAGGAGCATTGAAAAAGCAAATTGAAAAGAGTTGGATGTATGGCACAGTAAACGAACAAACAATAAAATTGTCAGAGTTAATTTCAAAAGCAGTTCCAGTAGCTGAAAAAATTCGCTACGTCACATCAGGAACTGAAGCTACAATGTATGCAGTTAGATTAGCACGTTCTGTAACTGGAAGAAGAATTATTGCAAAGATTGATGGAGGATGGCACGGGTACACTTCAGATTTACTCAAATCAGTTAACTGGCCATTTACAGAATCAGAAAGTAGTGGAGTGATAAATGAGGAAAAGATTATTTCAATCCCATACAATGATCTTGAAGGTTCTTTAGAAATTTTGAAAAAACATGCAAAAGATTTAGCTGGTGTAATCATTGAACCAGTATTAGGTGGAGCAGGATGCATACCAGCTACTCAAGATTACCTAAGAGGAATTCAAGAGTTTATTCACAAAAATAAGTCATTATTTATTTTAGATGAAATTGTTACAGGGTTTAGATTTAGATACGGATGTCTGTACCCCACAATGAAGTTGGATCCAGACATTGTAACTTTGGGGAAAATTGTTGGTGGCGGAATGGCAATAGGAGTCATGTGTGGGAAAAAAGAGATTATGGAATATGCAGATACCAGAGGTAAGAAAAAATCAGAACGAAGTTATATTGGAGGGGGTACATTTTCTGCAAATCCAGCTTCAATGACCTCAGGATTTGCAACACTATCAGAATTAAAAAATAAAAATTCAACATATGTCAAGATTAACGATTTAGGAGATTATACCAGAAAAGAATTGAGTAAATCATTTGACGGAAAAGTAATAGTTACAGGCAAAGGCTCTTTGTTTATGACTCATTTTCTAAAAAATGGAATTACAGAAGTTACAAATGCATCTCAAGCATCAATGTGCGATGTTAATGCATTACATGACCATCATTTCAAAATGATTGCGCATGACGGAATATTCTTCTTGCCTGGAAAACTAGGTGCAATTTCTAACGCACATACAAAACAAGACATTAAAAAAATGATTTTAGCAATGGGTGTTTGATCTTTTAAAATCATTTAGAGAGGGCATCTCTCCAAAAAATTAACTGGTTAAAAATTTCAAGAAAATTCTCAGATTTTGTTGTTATATGAATATGAGCAAAGAGTTCTCCAAATTGAGCCTCCAAAATCATTGTACATTCATCTTTGAAAAAAGGAACTGAAATTCCAATTTTTTTAAGTGAATTAAAAGCAATGTTTTCAATTTGGATAGAGGTCTCTCCAACTATAATTTGTTTTTTTTGGGGGTTTTTATTTATCGATTCATCTAACTGTTTTTTTATAGAATCATTCCAAATGGGCGTATCATGAGGCCACCTATGAATATGAACCTTATCAGCAAGATATTTGATTGTAAAATCAGACAACAAACAAAATCAGATCTAATTCAAATTAAGCCTATCTTACAATTTCAAATTTTTATAAAATGAATTATCTTAAAAATTATGCAAAAAGAAAAAGAGACATATGCGACAGATGATCCTACAGACACATCTGCTGAAGAGCAAGAAAACATGGCAAAAGAAGCCATCAAAAAATTCAAGTCATTAAGATAAGCCAAACTTTCATTAGCAGCATTATTTTTTGGGAATTATGGGATTATTTGGATCAAAAGAGAATGCAGATGATTTAATGTACAGTGCAATGTCTCTAAGGGAGAAGAATCAACCAAAAGGAGCTATATCATTATTCAATAAAGTTCTAAAACAAGATTCCAAAAATACCTCAGCGTTGTTTAACAAAGGTCTTGCATTAAATCAAATAAAAAAATATAGTGATGCAATTACGTGTTTTGATATATTATTAGAGATCAATCCAAAAGACTCTCAAGCATTTAACAACAAAGGAATTGCAATGGCAGAAAATGGAAACATCCAGGCAGCAGCAGAATGTTATGACAAAGCAATAGAAGCAGATCCAAAAAATGCAGCATCGTATTTTAACAAAGGAGTATTGCTTGACAAACTACAAGAGAGAGAAGAGGCAATCCAAGTTTTAGATAAAGCCATAACCATAGAACCAAGAAAACCAAATGCATTATTTTACAAAGGAATTATTTTAGGTAAAATGAAAAAACATGAGGAATCTTTGAATTGTTTTGATAGAGTACACAAGAGTAATCCAAGTCACATGGATGCATTTTTTCACATAGGAATAGAATTGGCAGAATTGGGAAAGCATGGAAAGGCAATAGAAATTTTTGATCAAATTTTATCAAAACACAAAGACAATGTGAATATCATTTATGCAAAATCTAGAAGTAAGGCAGAGTTGGGAATGTATCCAGAATCACTGGAATTGTTAAAACGAGCAGTATCAAAAAGTCCCAAAATTATTCGTTCGTGGGCAAAAGAAGAACCAATCTTTGAAAAATTACATAACAATGATCAATTTAGAAAATTGGTAAAATTATAGGATTTTTTTCCTAACTGCATCAATACGAATTATACCAACTTTCTTTTTTGGACCAATTAATCGAGCCTCAAATATAGGAACATAGACTTCCGTTATTTCCCTTAAAACAAATTCATCATTAAGTTCTCTAACATCTTCCTCCATAGGTTTTTTTAATTGCAATTGAAGTTTGGAAATTGCAGCATCATGAGTCATTTCTGGTCTTTTTACGTTGGATTCATTTTGCTCCAATAGTCGTTTAGGATAATTTTCAACAGTTTTTGAATTAATTTTAAAAGGGAATTTTATATCTCGCCCATGATGATCAAATATCAATTCATCTTCTTCTTCAACAAATACATGTTCTTCTAATTTTAAATCAATCTTGTTTTTTCCCCTTTTACCAACAAATGCCTTTTGAATTCCAGATTTTGAACGTACAGGGAAAACGCCATCCCCTAAAGAAATTTCACTAACGTTTGAATCAACAGAGATAGAATGGGTTGCTTTTCGGAAATAATCTGCAATATATTTTCCAGAAACCATGAGTATGCATTCATAGTATAATTTCAAAGAATGAACATGAACATCTTCTTTTTTGGGCCTAGACAATAAGGATTTGAATGGAGTTACTTTCTTTTGATCTATAATATCCATAGCATCATTTTCATCTAGGTTTTTTCTTAAAACAACAGTCTTTACATCATGAGCAGTTTTTACCAAGACTACACAAAATACACGATTCCATCTATTAAATCAATTCAGATAGGAAAGAAATAATACATTTGAAATTATTTCATAAGGTATGAAAGATAAAAAAGGCGGATATATTGATAAATTTTTAAAAAAAGCAGACAAGGCGATTCAAGAAGGAGTCAAAAAAGCAGATTTAGTATTAGAAGAGGCAGTAGAATTTGGCTCAATGACTGCAAAACAAGCTGCCAAAACAAGTAAAGAACTACGTAATCAAGCAAAAAAGGAAGGAGAAGCATTGCAAAAAAGAGGAATAGAAAAAATCAACGAAGGAATATCAACTGCAAAGAAAGTAACCTCAGATGCCCATGATGACTTGGAGATATTAAAAAAACTAGGCAAATTAAGAAAGGCTGAAGTAATCACTGAAAAAGAATTCCAAACAAAGAAAAAGAAAATTTTGGACAGAATATGATATGAAAAAATCAAACATTCACGGTACAAACGATAAAAGAAACATAAATCCAGACTGGTTTACAAGTAAAACTTGGATGAAGGTGTTATCAGATAAGATAAAATCCAAAGAGCAAGACATCTATCATGTTCATTTTGAAAAAGGATCAAGGACAAAACTTCACCAACATAATGGAAATCAAGTATTGATTGGAGTAAAAGGGAAAGGAAGTCTAGAGATTTTTAAAAAATATGGCACAAACAAAGCTAACTTTAAGATTAAAAAAATGGAAAAAATAAACCTCAATGAAGGAGATATTGTACACATTCCAGCAAAAACACTTCACACCCACGGTTCAATTGATAAGAAAAAAGAATTTTCTCATATTGCAATCAACATTTTACCAAAAAAAAATTCAATATACAAAACAGAATGGTATGAGTCAGATTTCAAAACTAAAGTTTCAGAAATCATTTAGATAAAATGTCATTACGTAAAAATTCTGAAATAGATTCAATTCAAGGAAATGAAGGAACTGAAATTAAACAGTATTTTCACCCTCACAATACGCTAAATGGAATCAATTACAGTTTAGCACAATTTACACTAGAACCTGGAAAAAAATCTAAACTTCATAAAATAAGATCATCTGAAATTTACTATATTTTAGAGGGGAATGGAAATCTAAATGTTAATGAAGTCATATACCATCTAGAAAAAGACGATTCAGTATATGTTCCACCAGATTCTAAACAATTCATTGAAAATACAGGGGAAAGTAATTTTAGATTTTTGTGCATTGTTGAACCTGCATGGAAAGCAAATGATGAATTATTATTAGAATAAACCAAATAAACTCAAAATTATATGCAACTATTTTTAACATATGACAAATCATTATCGCTAGTGAACACATATCAAGCAATCAAAGTATTGAATGTGAACCAAGATTCATCTCAAGAAGAAATCAAGGCAGCCTATAGAAAGCTGGCACTAGAAGTACATCCAGATAAAAACCAAGATAAAAAAGAAGATGGAGAATTCAAGAAGATTACAGAAGCATACACATATCTTAAAAAAAATCACAATCAAAAAAACAATTCGTCTTATCAAGAGACAACTAAAACCAAACCGAAAAGTAATTTTAAAAGAAAACCGCAATGGGGAGCACCAGATGATGGAAGGATCCCAGAACAAGATTGGGGAAAATATACTCGTGAATTTGAAGAGGGAGATCCTACTTTTTGGAAAGAGTATGAGAGGAAATTTTGGGAAGATTATAACGCACGTATTCGTCCAGACGGAAGAAATGGAGAATATGAAAAAGCAAAAGAGCCCGAAAAACAACCAAATCTTTTTGTGGACGTAGACAAAAGTTTGTGTATTGGTTGCTGTAGTTGTGAAATCATAGCTCCAGATGTTTTTGAAATTAATAAAAAAAGTAGATCAAATCCCAAGTCATCAGTGATTAATCAAAAAGGAGCAGGAGTTAACAAAATAATGAATGCGGCAGAAACGTGTCCAACAAAAGCAATTAGAGTAGAAAATTCAGATACAAAAGAAAAATTATTCCCGCACTAGATTTTTAATTTATTGTAGAGTTCATCTAATTCAGACTCTGATAATTTTAATACAGAATCAAACATACTGTGTATTGCACCTGCAGAATCATTGTTACTTCGTGGAACTAGATGCACATGTACATGAGGTACTTCTTGACCTGCATCTTTACCATTATGTATTGCAATCAAAGTTGCACCAGTTATAGAATCAACTTTAGAGACCATCAAGCTAACAAGGGAAAACAAATCAGTATTTTCTTTCTCACTCATATCTTGAATTTTTTGATGATGTTTTTTTGGAATTACAAGTACGTGTCCTTTTGCAAGAGGGAATGCATCTAAAAAAGAAACAGAATTTGCAGTTTCATTAAGAATTTTTGCAGATACATCACCTGAAATAATTTTGCAGAAAATACAATCCATAATATTTCAATAAATTTTCAAAATATTAAATCATCGATTGAGGAGTAGCAATTGTAGCCCAGGCAAGCCCTTCACCATACTTGATAGTAATTTTATCACCAGGACTAAGAGTGCAGTCCTCAATTGTCTTTGGAATGTCATCCATAGTTTCAACATAACACAGACCATCATCATTTGTTAAAATTACAACATCCTCAAACACATCTTCACGGATTAAATTCCAAAAGGGAAAAACCATAGTTGATAAAACAATTCCTGCAGTCAGAAAAGCACCCAGAAAAATCAAGCTAGTTTTCTGGCTTGAGCTAATCTCCATTTTACCAGGTACCGCCATCACCGGCGTTTGGATCTAATTTTTTAGCAGGTACATTTCCATGTGCTTTTTTCACATGTTTTTTCAAACGCTCAGGATCATGCAGTTCTGTTCCACATATATCACATTTAGTTTGATTATCATCGCCTTTGTTACGTTTAAACAAGCCCATAAAATCACAAAAACTTGAAATACATTAAAAGGTATGCGAAGTGTCCTTTATAACATTCAAAATTCTTTGTTTTAGATTCAGATTCGCCGGTACTTGTCTACATAATCAAACATTGTTTTGGATGCAATTATACGTGAAAAATAATTTATTTCAAGCGTAAAATTTGTTTCTAATTCCCACAATAACAACTACAGGAGCTACAAAATACATTCCAAGATTCAGGAGAATTAGACCAATTCCATAACCTAATATTTCAGATTTAGAATCAAAGTCAATATAGTTTAGAAGAGATAAACTTGTGATTAAAGGAGTAATTGCAATATGGACAAATTCCTTGAATACAGGATTTTCACGTTCTAAGTCTGCAACGGATGGACTAAATGAATAATAAAATTCATTGAATACGTTCACAAATGAAGTTCCTAATTCTGTTTGGAGAAGTTTATTATCTCTTATCTCTCTGAGTTTTTGAACTTGTGGTGCTAACTCAGAACCAAAAGAGGCAGTTGCAATAAGACACCCACCTCCATCGGGGGTAATTTCATCTATTTCTTGCATAGATTCGGATTCTTTTTTGACTACAGCCTTTCCTGTCTCCGTGCCATTATTAACAACTTTTTCTATTTTAGAATCAATGTCAATTACTTCATTTGCATCTGCTTCTTTATCCAGCATTTCTTCTGGAGATTTTTCAGGCATTTGATTTTTGGATTCTGCATCATCAGAATATTCCTTAACAGTGATTGGGATAGTTTTGATGATTTCAAATTTATCAGATATTTCAATTCCCCATCCAAACTTTATTTCATAAGTTTCTGAAGGAAGGTCAAGAGAATTGCAGATATACCCGTACCTTTCAATTGTTTCACCGTTAAATTTAAGATCACAAACAGAATTCATCCATCCTGATTCAACAATAGGTTTTGGGTTTTTTTCGCCAAACAACACAAAGGATATTATTTTTGGACTAGTTTTCCCTTTTCTTAGTTCGTCAAAAGAATAAACGACAATACAATTTTCACCAAGACAATTTAACGGTACATTTTCACCAATTTTTTGAAGAAATGGCAGATATACGTATAATTCTAATCTGGGATCAGTATTTGGAGGAATTTGAGGCATTTTTTGAATTGTAATTTCTACTTGTTCACCAGGAAAGAATTCGGTTTTATTAATAACAATTTCCGGGCTGGGTACTCCAAACAATGACGATGTTTCGGTTTGAGCCGTAGCCATCTGAACAGCAGAAACTGATCCAAGAAATAAGCAAATAGTTAGAATGACTGGGGGGGAGAAATAATATTTTTTCAAGTGAGATTGGACAGACAAACAATACACTTTCAGATACCAATTTGATGTAGAACCTGGTATATGAGAATTTGGTACACAAATTTAGAATAAGAACTAATTCTAACAAAAAATTATTTTTTATATAAAAATATTTTACAGATCCCATCATTCAAATTTTTAAAAATGCATATGCGGGGTTGAAGTAAAAATTAAAAATTCAAAATAAACTTCTCTAATATCAATTTGAACTTAAGACCAAAAAAGATTAGTTTTTTGATGACATATCCAACATGTCTTGGCATGTCATAAATTTAGCATTTAGATTATGTGAATAATTTCTACGTATCACTTTAACACAAAAATTCTAAATTTATCATATACTATATGATGGTTTCAAATGTTATGTGTACTATCTTACATTCAAAGACAAATCAATATTAAACATCTACAAGAACATGTCAAGACACTCCATCAGTAAGATAAAAAGAATTTCAAAATAACTATTTCTCTTTTATTTCCCATATTTCTAGACAAGGATTTTTTTTTTGTTTTTAGAGTTAGAGAGTCGTTGTGAACTGAAGGATTATTTAATTTTTTTAGCAGAAACATCAAATATTAGTCACAAAATCATCTTAGAATTATTCTCCAGACTAAATTTTTTAGGGGTTATTATAGAATTATTCTGATGTTGATAAAAAATTATAAAATATTCATCACATCTTGATTTTGGAATGATATACAAAGAAATTAAACCGTTTTTTTTAAACACGATTTTTGATTATGCTCTAAAGCCTTGTCTCTAAAAAGTCAATCAATGACCTTAGATTTGGATCCATTGCTAACTCATCTGTAGTGATTGCAAATTTTTTTCCATCTTCAACAAGGATTTTATATTGAAAACAGTCATTTCTTCCACTATTTAGAGACGGATTTTCTGTTTTTTTATTCTCAACGTCTCTCAAAAATTCTTGCAGATGTTTTTGTTCATCTGAGGATAATTGTTCAGAGTTAACAACACATGAATTTGTAATTCCAGCAAAACCCCCGCTTCGTTCAAACTTAATTTTCAAGATACCGTATCCAATTTTTCGTGCTAGATTTTGACACCGACGTCACTCCAAGCTCTTTTGATTGCAATTTGTTCGGTGCTACTAATACCAAAAAGTTCACCTGCGACATCAAAGGTTTTTTTTGCGGCATCTTTAAAGTCAGAAGTAGGTCTTAGTTTATCCCTTAACGTAATATACCACACTTTTCCAATCTTTTCCCAAGCACATCCACCAATGTCCATTGCAGCAAGATAAAACGCATGATTTGCAATGCCAGAATAAATATGAACTCCGCCATTATCCTCGGATATTTTTTTATAATCTTTCATGTGTGAGGGTTGTGGATCTTTTCCTACTCGTGGATCATCATATGCTGTTCCAGGTGCTTTCATTGAACGTATAGCATCGCCATTTATTTTTGAAGTGAACATTCCCTTACCAATCAACCAGTCAGCTTTGTCAACTTTTTGTTTTTTATGATACTGTTTTACCAATGAACCAAAAACATCAGACATGTGTTCATTAAGAGCACCTGATAGATCTTGATAAACTAGTGATGCTTCAAAATCAGTGACACCATGAGTCAGCTCATGGGCAACGATATCTATTGCACGGGTAAATCTTCTAAATATTCTGCCATCTCCATCACCATATACCATTTGACTTCCATTCCAGAAAGCATTACTGTACTTGTAACCATAGCGAACAGTAGAATCCAATCTCATTCCTTGGTCATCAATAGAGTTTCTGCCAAAAATTTCTTTGTAAAAATCATATGTTGTACCAGAGTATTGATATGCTTCTCTTGCAAAAACGCTAGGCGCTTTACGTTGACCTTCACTCATGATTAATTCACCAGGTAAGAATCTTCGATGTTTTGCATCATAGATAATTCGTTCTTTTTTTCCAGAAACAGCTAAAAGTGAAGACATATGCTTTAGCGCTTCTCGTCTGCCTCTAGTTTGCTCAGAAATAGAAATCGTGTTTAGTGCAGCAGCCTGATCTTTTTTTGTTCCTTTTTTAGCAATATGCTCTAAAATGTATGGTGGAATGGCAAAGCAGTGAGTATGCATGATGTACTAGTTATCAAATAACTAGATCATACTTAACAATGATCAATTAGTTATACGAATGTTTTAGATTGAATTTACAGTCATAAACATATTAAAAGCACAATTTTTTTCAAAGTCTGTTTAATTTTCATACCACTGTTGAAGATGATAAACCAATTAAAAACAGATTATTCATCCCATGTATTTCAATATGACTAAGTAATGTACAGTAATTGTTTAAGTTTTCTTTTCAGTTATTTTATCATGCAAAAATCACATGTGTTGATTAGTTGTCAGATAGGTACAGAAACATTTGTTAGTTCACAAATTAAAAAAATGAAAGGCATAAAGAGAATAGAAAGAATAACAGGAGATTATGATCTTATAGTAGAACTGGAATCAAATAGTGAAGAACAACTCAAAAAAATTGTAGGTAACAGAATAAAAAATATTGATCGGATTCGTTCTATTTTGATGCTAGTTCATGCAGAACCCAACAACATACTTGAGACGCAATAAAATATTTGGTATAATTATTGAGGTGTTGTGTCTAGTTTGCCAAACATATTCAAGCACAGAAAAGTGATGAAACACTAAATTTTTTCAGACCATCAACAGTACATCATCATACTTTCTTTGATGCAAATGAAACATAGTTGATCGCCTTGTCTATTTCATCAGTATCCTTTACCAACAATTTTGCCTGTTGATATTTGTACAATGCATCTACAAATCTTTCTTCTTGTCTGTCTATATTTCCAAGACCAAACCATGTATCATAGGATTTTCTAATGTCATGAGCCATTGTATAATGCATCTTTGCATCATCAAGTCCGCTCTGTTCATCTAAAGCCTGTCGATAAAGCGCATTTGCCTTTATTGTCAGGGCGTTTGCATAGCTAATCTCAGAAATATTTGAATTATTTTTTTCATAATTGTCAATTACCAGTGAAGACAGACGGATTGATTCATTATAATTGCCTAAAACGTGATAGTCTTCTGCAAGGGATAGCTTGCCCCAAACAGTGTTGTACAAATGAGGAGTACTATGTATGACAACTGCACATTGGGTTCCAGAAAGATCACTTCTGTCCTCATCTCTTAGGATATTGCCCATAGTGGAGAGGGTCTGAACTTCATTGGCATCAAAATATTTTAGCACTATGGTTGCATGTTTTTTGGCAGAGACATAGTCATGACTTTCATAATAGTCATCCATCAATTTTTTGTGGTCTTGTTTTAGATTAGATAAATAAGTCGGACTGACATGTGGTAAATCCAACAAATACGGATGATTCTTGGTGATGTCATTGCTCAACATGTAGTGTTGTGAAATGCAGTCAGTCGCATCCGCGCCAAGCAAGTTGACTGGTTCCTTTACATATATTGTGGTTGTAACGGTTTCCTTGTTTCCAAGCGAGTTTTCTGCAATGCAGTTAAAAGTATAATCTAATTCATGAATAATTGATTCATTATCGCAGTCATAATGTAAAATCTCGCTTTGGTTATCTGTAGAATAAACATCATTTACTGTCAATAATGCTCCATGCAACTCAGCTGGCAGTTGTGTAGGATACAAAGAATATTCAATGAAAGGATCAGAATAATATGCATCACCAATAAAAATTCCTCCGCCTGCTGCAACACTAAGTAACAACATTATGGCAGTAAGAAGTTTCTTAGAGATTGTAGTTGATGTGATGGC
>JAOUAY010000134.1 GCA_029860565.1 Candidatus Nitrosopumilus sp. | reverse complement strand
CAAGTTAACAAAATTAACTTAGTTTGATCGCTAAAAGAATTTTTTAAAAAATATTAGTCAAAAGATTTCAGTATATTCATGGAATTTCATCCAAAAGATTTGCCAATATCAAAGACATATGATCTAAAAGATGAAAAAGAAGCAATCAAAGCAGTTGAGGACATGGTAAAACTAGGATTTCAAGCAAAAAAAGAAGGATTTAGAGTATTGATGCCAAAAGAATCAAAGATTGCGAAAAGGATCGGGTATACAATCACAACTGGGATAACACATGGACTCAGACAAAAAAAAGAAAATAGAAATATCAAATATTGGACATATCATCACGATGATGAACATTATGCAATAGTTCTGATAAGCAATAATATTTTGACTGAATTAGGTTTTTGATTTGTCAAAAATTTTGTCAAGTTTCGTTCTCTTTGCCATTACTCCTGCAAGCATGATTCCAATTATAGCTCCACCAATAACATCCATCGGATAATGTTGCAAAACATAGAGTCTGCTTAATGAAACTATTACAGGAAACAACAACATAAGATATGCTCCACGTGGAAATCTCTTAGATAACGCATATCCTAAAATTATTCCAAAGATCATAGATCTTGCGGCATGGCCCGAAGGGTATGACGCGTCATATCCACCCTCACAAAATAAGGCAAAGGTATCTTGGCTAATAGGTACTGGAAATGGCTCACCCTCAAATTCAAAATCAGGCCTATCGCGGTCAACACCACATTTGATATAGCCTGTAAGTAGTGTAGAAATAACAATCAAAATCATCAGGGTAATTCCAACCCTACGAGTCTTTGGAATTATTAGCATCAAAATTCCAAACATCAACATAGTAAAAGCATCGCCAGTTTCTGTAACATATTGCATTACAATATCCAGTGTAGGATTTCCAACATTTTCAGAGAAAAACAAAATTACACTTTGATCAAAACTTTCAGTAAGTCCAGAATAAACAATGGCAGTAAGAATTAGAAATAAAATTGTTAGTAAGACAAAGGAGCGTGACCTAATATTAAAAATCCAATTTTGCAATTAATGAAACCTCAAGCACGTGTCTTTTAATTTTTGTCAATAGATAACTTTTGTAAATGTAAATCAGTATTTAGAAATGAAATTAAAGAAAACAATTTTGATCGACTCAAAGAATTTAACCAAGGACACAATAAACAGAGTGTGAAGGTACTCACACTAGATGATTTTAACCTGAAAGGTAAAACCGTTTTTTTAAGAGTGGACATGAATTGTCCATTAGATCCAAAAACACTTGAAATTTTAGGTACCAGAAGAATTGAAGAAGCCATTGAAACTCTCCAATCATTAAAAGAAGCCAAAGTAGTAGTGGCATCACATCAGGGAAGAGTTGGAAATAACGAATATACTGGAATGGACAAACATGCCAAAATTCTTGAAAAATTAATGGGTAAAAAAATAAAATATGTCGAAGATGTCATAGGAGAAGCTGCACAAAATGCAATCAAAAATTTAGATAATGGGGATATTTTACTATTAGATAATCTCCGATTGTGTGCTGAAGAAAATTACGAGTTTACTCCAGAAAATGCGGCAAAAACAATCATGGTTTCTCGCTTATCCAAACTATTTGATCTATGTGTGTTGGATTCATTCCCAAGTGCACACAGATCACATCCATCAATAGTAGGATTTCCACATGTTTTACCTGCATGTGCAGGAAGAATTGTTGAAAGAGAAGTCAGAAATCTAGATGAAATAATGACTGTAGCAAAAGCACCACATGTTATTGTGTTGGGAGGCTCAAAAGTTCCAGACAGGTTAGAAGCAATAAAACTGTTAATTCAAAATGGTCGTGCAGATCACATTCTTTTGACAGGATTAATCGGTAATGTTTTCATGCGTGCACAAGGTAGAATCAAATCACCTCTAGATATCAAAAGAGAGGACGAAGTCGTTGCAAAAGCACATGCATTGATAGGAGAATACCCAGATGTATTTGCAACACCCGTGGATATTGCAATTGACAAAGATGGTGAAAGAGTAGAGATGGATGTAAGAGAGATCAATAAAGGAGAGAAAATCTTTGATTTAGGTCCAAAAACTGTAGAATATTATTCAAAGTTAATTGCAGGTGCAGGAACCGTATTTATCAGTGGACCTGCAGGATTTTTTGAAAAAGAAAATTTCAGTTATGGAACAAAAGCATTACTTAATTCAGTTTCAAACTCAATGGCAACAACAATTGTCAGTGGAGGTCACCTCACTACAGCATTGAAACAACAGGGATTAACAGATAAAATTAATCACATCAGTACTGCAGGCGGTGCACTAGTCCTCTACCTTACAGGAGAAAAATTACCCATGATTAAAGCATTAGAGGATGCCGCAATAAAATACAGATCTAGATAGAGGACTTGCAAGAAGAATTCGGGCAGATTCTTTCCTCGGATGTTCCAAGGTAGATATCATTATCACATGCATTGCAATGAAATTTCTCAATTGGATCAAATAGTTTCATCCAGATAGTAGTAAAATTTTGGGCAATATTTCTTGCAAGACCTGAATTACAAATATCATTAAAAAATGATTCAGTATCATCAATTATCCATGAAGGATCAAAATCACCATTTTTTTTAATCACTTCAAAAATTTCATCATTTGTAAATTTGACATCAATGTCATTGAATTTTTCAAAGATTATTTTTCGTATTTGAAGTGAAATGGGAGTTGTCGGAGTGAAATCACTCATACTAGTACAGATTTGCTGCCTCTTCTTTTAATTTATCTACATCTTGAGTATCTTTGAGATTATCTCCAATGTAGGTATAAAGTGCAGATTTCAGCACTTTAAGAGAAAGCAATGCGCATTTTATTCTGACAGCCTGTAGATGTTCAAGACCTAATTCACCTAGTACATCATTTTTCTCAATAGCCCTTGCCTCATCAATACTCTTACCTTTTGTAATTTCAGTCAAGACAGATGAACATGCCATGCAAATTGCACATCCTTTTCCATGAAATTTAATGTCAGTAATTTTATTTTCATCAATTTTTATATCAATATCAATACTATCACCACAAAGCGGATTGGAGTCATGAAATGTTACATCATGATTTTCAATTTCACCATAATTGATTGGATTTCTTGAATAATCAACGATCATTTCATGGTAAATGTCTGCATTACTACTCATAATTTGAACACCTTTGCCACGATATTTAATGAATTTACCAGAATATCAATGTCGTGTTTAGTATTATAAATATAAAAGCTAGCCCTTGATGTTGCAGCAACATTTAGTCGTTCCATCAATACTTGTGCACAGTGATGACCAGAACGAACTGCAATTCCTTCTTCATCAATAATTTGAGCAACATCATGAGGATGAACATCAGCAAAATTAAAAGAGATTACACCACCACGTTTTGAAATATCCTTGGTACCATAGATATGAAGTCCCTTGACTGCAGATAACTTCTCAATAGCATATTTTGTTAGTTCAACTTCATGTTCTCTTACAGTATCCATTCCAATTTTGGTAAGATAATCAATTGCAGAACCTAATCCCACAACATCTGCAATGTTAGGAGTACCTGCTTCAAATTTGTAAGGCAAATCATTCCATGTTGTTTCATATTTGTGAACTTCTCTAATCATATCACCGCCACCGTGAAAAGGACTCATAGTCTCAAGTACTGCTTTTCTAACCCATAAAACACCAATTCCTGTTGGTCCTAGCATTTTATGTCCAGAAAATGCAAAAAAGTCACATCCTAATTTTTCAATATCTACTTTCATGTGAGGAACTGCCTGAGCACCGTCAATTAGTGTAAGAACGCCAGCTGCTTTACATTTTTCAATAATTTTTTCAGCATTAGTAATGGTTCCAAGAACATTAGACATTAAACTAAAAGTCACAAGTTTGACTTTACCTGTTGCAAGATATTTATCAAGATCATC
>JAOUAY010000133.1 GCA_029860565.1 Candidatus Nitrosopumilus sp. | reverse complement strand
ACCACCAGATTGAGAGTATCAAAAACAATAGATGCTTTATTCTTAAAGAAAACAATTCCTGTTGTTGGAGGATTTGCGGGAGCTGATCAACATGGACATGTAACTACATTTGGTAGAGGTGGTTCTGATTATTCTGCTACAACTATTGGTTCTTGCATTAAAGCAGATGAAATTTGGTTGATGAGTGATGTAGATGGTTTAATGACAGCGGATCCAAAAATTGTTAAAAATGCAAAATTACTCAAAGAAGTATCATACATAGAAGCAATTGAAATGGCTCTATTTGGCGCTAAGCAAATACATCCACGAACATTTGAACCTCTAATAACAAAGAAAATTCCTATGAGGATTAGAAATTCTTTCAATATCCAAAATGAAGGAACTTTAGTTATTGCATCTACTTCATCTTCTGTCAAAAATACTGTAAAATGTGTAAGTAATGTTCGTAATAATGGATTAATTGATATCAGAGGTGGTAGTATGATTGGAACACCTGGAACTGCTGCTAAGATATTTACAACATTGGCAAAAGCTGGAATCAATGTGATGATGATCTCTCAAAATCCTTCAGAATCAAGCATTACAATTGTAGTAAAGAATGCTGATCTTGATAAAGCAGTGAGTGCTTTAGAGCTAGAATTGTTGGGAAAAATTATCAAAAAGTTAGAAGTTACTACAGATATTGCAATAATTGCATTAATTGGTTCCGGAATGCGTGGGACCATTGGAGTTGCTTCAAAAGTTTTTGGCGCAATTGAAAAAAATAAAGTAAATGTATCAATGATAACACAAGGTTCATCTGAACTTAATCTTGCATTTGTTGTAAAAAATTCTGATACAAATGTAGCAGTAATAGCTTTACATGATGCATTTGCACTTGATAAAATCAATTAGAATAAATCATTTAAGGGAATAGATCATGTGAGACTTATTGAAAAAATTTACAGCTATTTTTGTTATTGGAATTTTAACGGCGGGCATACTTGTTATATCTTCAACATCAGATCAACTTGTTGATGCTGGTTCTAGAAAAAAAATTCATTTTACTCAGACAATTACATCTTCTCAAGATCCGGGACAAGGACATGAAAATCATCAATTGGCACTTATTTTATCGCCAAATAAGGGAACTCTCTATGATGGTTCTATGACATTTACTTCAAGTGAGTCTGTTCAGATTGTAGTTTTACATGAAATTAATCCACAAGAAATCAAAGATCAGCCTACATGGACTGTAAATGGAAATACTGTTTATGGATATTCTCTAGTTGATTTACAGAAAAATTCAGGTTCTTTTGAGTTTACAGGAGCTGCACTTGCATTACATTCTCCATACTCAAAAGAATTTACTACAACTGTAAGTGTTGATGGTTGGATTCGGGGACAGCCTACTGAAGTGATAATGCAAAAAATTGAATTAAAAAAAGAAGAACCATCATCACTACTTTCTAGAACAAACGTTCCAGCTACAATTCCAATGCATAAAGGAATCTATGAGGGAAATCAAATCCTTTACATAATCACTGATGGCAGTGATGAAAATTATGCAAAAACTCTTTCAGAAAAACAAGAATGGAATGTTGAGTTTGCTCCAGTCATTGCAGATATGCCAGAAACTGTTCTTCAGAAATTATATGTTTTTAAAAATGGGATTAACGGTAATGGAATATATGGATTTCAAGATGAAGTATTTTCTAGTACTCCTTCACAAGAATTAGAATACAGTGCATTGAATTCTATTCTTGAAGTTTCATGGAAAATAGGTCAAAATGAAATTGTATTTGAATCTGCAGCTGATATAATTGCAGCTGAAGAAGCTGGTAGAATTAAATTTCATGAAACAAAAGTTGTCCTTAATACTCCTCAAATTGTCTGGCCTGATGGACAAATGATAATACGTTCAGATAAAGAAATTTCTGATAAAATGGCATACGGTGGAGGTCAAATAATTGAAATTGATGAGGATGAAATGACTGTAACTTTTGTGGCCCATAGAGGTTGGGGGCCAGATGGAAGAACAATTTACTATATCGTTACTGATGCTACACCATTAGGACCCGCAGAAACAATGGGAGTTGTTTCATCTCCAACTTCGGCAAATCTAATTGCTCATTCAGGTGCAGTTGATCTTTTTCAATTTAAAAATGGAATTAAAGGATCTGGTCCATTAGGATTTCAAGCAGGAATAGCTGGGGCCTCACTTGATGATGCAAATTATAGTCCTATGTGGAGAATCTATCTAATTGAATGGAATGATACAGAATCAGCAAAAATTCTAGAAACAAAGTCTGATATTGATTCATTTCGTACAAATGGCTTGTTATCAGTTAGTATTGCTCGACCAACTAATAGTGATCATATAGTTAATTGCCCATTTATAGATCCATATCAATAGAAATCTCACTAAACGGATAAATTACTTAACAAAAAATTCACTTTAAAATTGATTGGTAAACTCTACATTGTTGGTGTTGGTCCTGGTCATCATGACCATATGACATTTCGAGCAAAAGAAGTGATTGGTGAAAGTGATACAATTGTTGGATATGAAACTTATGTAAATCTGGTTCAAGATTTGATTGAAGGTAAAACCATTCATCGTTATGCAATGACACAAGAAGTTGAAAGAGCTCATCAATGTATTGATCTTGCAAAATCTGGAAAAATAGTTTCACTTGTTTCAAGTGGTGATCCAGGAATTTATGGAATGGCTGGATTAATTTATGAGACACTTGCTGAGACTGGTTGGAATCCTAAAGATGGCCTTCAAGTTGAAATTGTTCCAGGTGTGTCTGCACTAAATTCATGTGCATCAATTATTGGTTCACCCTTAATGACTGATTTTGCAGTTGTTAGTATGAGTGACTTGTTAGTTCCATGGGAAATCATTCAAAAAAGAGTTGAAGCTGCAGCACAAGGTGATTTTGTTATTGTCATTTACAATCCTGCTAGTAAAAAAAGAATACATCAATTGCAAGATACTAGAAAAGTTCTTTTAAAATATAGAAAACCTTCAACTCCTGTTGCAATTATCAAAGGAGCATTTAGAGAATCAGAAACAATTGTCATGACTGATTTAGAAAATCTGCCTAATTATTCTGATGAATTAGGCATGATAACTACTGTAATTATTGGAAATTCATCAACATATACTTACAAAGACTTAATGATCAATCCAAGAGGATATAAATCAAAATATAATTTAGAAGAACAAGCTAATTCCAATCTTAAAGTCTAATAGCTTTTTTTAATTGCATCATTCAATTCTTCACTAAGGTTTAGTTTTTCCCTAATGGGAGAAATTACTTTTGTTAGATAATTTCCAACTGTTTGTTTCAAATCCCCCGGATGCAATTTCTTTTCAGCAAAGTCTGTTTCCAGTTGTTTATAATCAGAATATGACGCATTTCCACCAAACTTTTCTGGTCTTTCTACATTCATTTCCTTAAACTCATGAAAGATTATTGTTCTTGCAATTTCTAATAATGGATTATTTTCAGTATTTGCTTCTTCACACCATGCCTTGCTAATCTTTTTCTTTATTTCATCATCTGTATTGTGAATGAAAATGCCTGAATTTGGATCAGATTTACTCATTTTACCTAATATTTTAGAATCATTTGTATCTGTAGGCTTTGAAAGTCCCGGTAACAGCTTATGATGAACGGCTACAGGAACCTTCCATTTCATTTTAGGAAAAATTTCTCTTACAAGCATATGGATTTTTCTTTGATCCATTCCAGCATGTGCAATATCTACATCTAAAGAATGAATATCAACTGCTTGCATTGCAGGATAAAGTAACTTTGCAACATCGATTTTTTTATCATCTTCTGATCTTCCCATTATAGTTAAAGTTCTCATTGTTCTAGCAATTGACATATGTTTTGTAAATTTAACAAGTTCAGACCAGTATTCTGTTTTTTCTTCATATAATTTTGAACCTAGAATTATTTCAGCATCAGGACAAACTAATTT
>JAOUAY010000027.1 GCA_029860565.1 Candidatus Nitrosopumilus sp. | reverse complement strand
ATATGATTCTTAATCATCTTTTGAGCTGCAATGGATAAATCATCTTCAAGATTTACAGCAAGTAGTTCTTTACTTGCAAGATCACCAACACACATATTTTCTGAATCCGTAGGAAGTAAATATTCACGTGTGCCATCTTTGTCTTTTGTGAAATATGAGCTATGTATCAAAAAGTCATTAGTCGTTATCACACCAAGTGGTTTTCCATTGTTACTGGTAACTACTAATCTGGATATGCCATTTTGATTAATCATGTTTAATGCAAATCTAAGTGAATCAGATTTTCTGCAAGTAACCACTTTGCGACTCATGTAATCTTTTACTTTGAATTTTACCCCATAGACTGCTCCATAGACCTTAGTGATGTCGGTTTTAGTAATTATTCCTGCTAGATTTCCATTAGAATCAACTATAATTACTGAACCAATTCTGAAGATTTTCATATCTTTAGCAGCTTGATTTACGTGATCACTTGTGCCATCAGTTATTGTGATGAAGTTTTTTTCCATTACTTGTTCTATGGATATCTCTTCAAGCGCTCTTGCGGTTTTGTCATTTTCTAGAAATTTGTTAATGTCACGTTCAGTTACAATGCCGACTGGTTTGTTGTTTACTTGAACAACTATGTATTTGATAAAATTGGACCGCATCTTTTGAAGAACATCCTTATTGAAACCTCTGGAGTTACTGTAGTTACGTTAGTTGCAACGACCAAAACATCTTTTTTCCCTTAATCTATTTTAAAAAGAGAGCCTATATTTTCAAATGTGATAACCCTAGCATGGATTAATCAAATTGTACATTCCATTGTTTTCTCAACTATCCTAAAATCCAAAATTGTCAAAAATGGATCTCCATTTTTCGATATAACTTCATTCTAGCCTCAGAACTTTGCTTAAAAGAGACAAATTTTAGGCTCAAATCTATACACATCTAGCATATTCACAATATATCGCGCATATTATAGAATTATTATAATTCTAACGATAAAGGATATAGACTCATCTAAATTTCCCGCTACACAGTTAGTGTAACTTTCATTGCGTCAAAAGCACCAGCTATAGTATGGACTTCAGCAACAGTATTTTTAACTTTGAATTTTTTTAATTCATCTGAAGTAAATGGTCCAATAGAGACTACAGACAGTTTTTCAAGATTATCAAGCAAAATATCCATTTCATAATCTTTTGACATTATCTCAAAGAATCCACGAACGGAGGATGCACTGGTAAAGACAATACCATTTACTTTATTCTGAGAAAATAATTCACGAAAATCATTCCATTGAGTAGTATCCCTAAATGCACACACATCATACAGATGAATTTCTAACACATCAATTCCAATTTTGTTTAGTAATTCTTTTAGAAATGGAGTGGATGCACCACTACGGGGAATAATTACTTTTTTGCCAACTGCATTGATTTTTGTAAACTCTTCTCCAACACCAACAGATGAATAAGTTGTTGGCTGATAATTTACTTTGATTCCTTCAAATTCAAGTGCAATTGTAGTTTTAGGCCCTACAGACATTACCATGGTATTTGCAACTGCTAACTGCAATTTTTCTAATTTTCCAACATTCTTTGCTGTATCAAATAACAATTTGACAGCTTTTGAACTCATAAAAACTGAATAATCAGGATCATATTTGACAATAGACTCTAAGAATTCATCAACGATTTTTTCTCCCTTGCTGACAAGCTCTATTGTAGGTAATGCAACAGGTGTTGCTTTATTTTCTTCAACAAGTGAAATGAATTCAGAAGCATCATCTTTTGAGCGAGTGATAGCAATAGTTTTTCCATCTAACATTATTTCCATCCAATAGTTTCTGACAAATCAACTACATTCCCAATAATGATATTTGTTGGAGGAGTGATTTTATTTTCTTTAACTTTTTTTGCAATATTTGTGACTGTTCCTTTGATCATTTTTTGTTTAGGAGTGGTGCCATTTTGAATCACAGCAACTGGAGTTTTTTTGTCCATTCCTCCAGTGATAAGTTGTTTACAAATAACATCTATGCGCGAAAGACCCATCATAATTACAATTGTGTCAACAGACTTTGCAAGATTTTTCCATTTAACAATCTCTTTTTTCTTTTCTGGATCTTCATGTCCTGTTACAAAAACTACTGATGATGCATATTTTCTGTGAGTTAGAGGAATACCGGCATACGTTGCAGAACCAATCCCAGAAGTAATTCCCGGTACAATTTCATATTTTATTTTATTTTCTTTGAGAAACTCTGCTTCTTCACCACCACGTCCAAAAATAATAGGATCACCTCCCTTTAATCTAACTACATTTTTTTTAGATTTTGCATATTGTACCATTAAATCATTTGTGGTATTTTGATGAGTAGTATCATCCCCTACTGCTCTTCCCACATAGACTTTTTCTGTTTTTTTTGGAATCATTGAAATGATTTTTTTACTTACTAGTCTATCATACAAAACAACATCTGCTTTTTCAAGCAATTCAACTGCACGTAATGTAATTAATTTACTATCTCCAGGACCTGCGCCAACAAGATATACTTTTCCAGTCATGTCTTATTCCATTCCTCTACTTTTTCTCTCCAATTTAATGCAAGATCATTTACTCCTTTCCTACGTAGTTCTTCTCCAGCACTTTTTCCCAGAGATTTAGGATCTTCTTTCTTCCCAGTTTTGTTTACCTGAAGAGATTGTTTTCCATCTACAGAAAATGCCGATACTGTCAAAGTCATATCAGAGCCATTAGATTTGGCATAGGCCCCTAAAGGAAATCTACAACCAGAATCAACATAATCTGAAAGTGAACGCTCAGCCTCAATTTCTAAACGAGAATCATCATCTTCAATTTTTTTTAGCATTGAAATTGTTTCAGCATCGTCGGTTCTTGCAACTATAGCAATTGCACCCTGTCCAGGAGATGGAGAAAAATCATCAATAGATAATGGAGTATATTTTACATCAACTCCTAATCTCGAAATTCCAGCTTGTGCAAGAACAATTGCATCATAGTCTTCTCCAAATACTTTTCTAATTCTAGTTTCAATATTTCCCCGAATAGGTTTTACAATTACATCAGGTTTTTTTCTAGACACTTGAACTGCACGTCGTAACGAGCTTGTTCCAATTACTGAACCTTCTCGGATATTATCTAATGTTGAATCATCTGAAGAAATGAATACATCATTAACTGCTTCACGTTTTGGAATAGATGCAAGTATTAGATTTTCATCTAATTCAGATGGAACGTCTTTGAGACTATGTACAGCAAAATCTACTTCTTTTTGAGCAACTGCCCTATCAATCTCTTTTTCAAAAATTCCTTTTTGATCGATTGTAAATAATGGTCTTGTATCAGTATCACCCTTTGTTGTAATGGGTTTGATTTCATAATCACAATCAGGATTTACTTTTTTTAATTCAGAAATTACCCAATTAGTCTGTGCAACAGATAGCTGACTTCCTCGAGCTCCAACTGTGTACTTCAATTTTTTACCGATTTTAATGCATAATTATATGCATCAAGTGTTTTGTTTAGATCAGTTTCAGTATGAGCATCAGAAAGGAAAACTACTTCAAATTGAGATGGGGCAATGAAAATTTTCTTTTTCAATAATGTTTGGAACAATTTTTGAAATTTCTTTGCATTTGCATTCTTTGAGGTTTGATAATCCACAACCGGTTTGTTTGTGAAGAAAATCTGGAACATTGAGGCTGTAAAATTGATTTGGTGAGGGATTTTCATATCTGTAGCCATGTCATCTAGTGCAGTGGAAAATAGTAAATTGAATCTTTCAAGTTTTGAATAAAGTTTGTTTTTGATTTTGTTAATTGTTTTAATTGAGCTGATAGCAGCACTTACAGAAATTGGATTACCTGCAAACGTACTTGCTTGGTAAACCTTGCCATCTGGAGAAAGTAAATCCATAATTTCTTTTCTACCCCCTACTGCAGATATGGTAAATCCATTGCTTAGTGCTTTAGCCATTGTTGTTAAATCAGGTTTTATTCCAAAATGTTCTTGAGCCCCACCAGGTGCAACTCTAAAACCAGTAACTACTTCATCAAAAATCAACGGAATGTTATTTTCTTTAGTAATTTTTCGTAAATCAGAAAGGAAATTCTTTTCAGGTAAAATTAAACCCATGTTAGCAAGGATTGGTTCTACAATGACTCCTGCAATGTCTTTGTTTTTTCTAATTGTTTTTTGTAAATTTTCAATATTATTATACTCTACAACCAACGTATTTTTTGAAACCTCATCTAATCCACCATCAGACACAGAAATTCCATTATGTGCAGATCCAGATCCTGCTTTTACTAAAACAGAATCATGTGCACCGTGATAACATCCTTCAAACTTAATTATTTTTTTCTTTTTTGTAAATCCACGTGCTAGTCTGATTGCAGTCATTGTTGCTTCACCACCTGTATTCATCAATCTTACTTTGTCAATAGATGGAAAGTTTCCAATGATTAATTTTGAAAGTTCAATTTCAGATTCAGTTGGAGTACAATAAAGAGTCCCCTTCGATAGCTGGTCTGAAACAGATTTGAGAATTTCTTTTCGTCTATGTCCCAAAAGTAGTGCACCATAGCCATTGCAAAAATCAATGTAACGATTATTGTCTACATCCCAAATGTATGCTCCATTTGCTTTTTTTGTAAAGAAGGGATATGGCTCAAAATATCTGACAGGGCTATTAACGCCTGATGGAATTACTTTTTTTGCAATATTGAACAGTTTTTTGGATTCAGACATCATTCAATGGTATTTTTGGTCATTATTATTCGTAATTTTTGGCTCTTTGTGTCAGGAATTTCTTTCTAAATAGAAATGCAGTTATCATAGTTCCAACATAGGGTGCACTCCAATAAAGCCAAAGATTTTCAAAGGTTCCAGACAACAATGCAGGAGCTAGGGCTCTAGCAGGATTCATTGATGCTCCAGAGACATAGGCCAAAAACAAAATATCCAACCCAACTATCCCCCCAATTGCAACTCCACTAAATCCTCTCAAACCTTTTGTATACACAACATAAAAAATAACTCCCATAAGCATTGCAGAAGCTAAAACTTCAACTGGAAAAATTACAAATATTGAAAAATCAAGATTCGGAGCATTTGCACCAAGATTTACTTTTTCCCCAATGAATGTTAAAACAAAAAGAGATCCTAACAGTGCACCAATTATTTCTGCAACAAAGTAATATACAATTTGAATTTTTGATATGTGGCCTGTAATGTAATAACCTATAGTCACTGCAGGATTAAAATGGGCCAGAGATATTTTTCCAAAAGAATACACACCGATTAGTAATGCGACAAAGGGAGCAAGAGCTGCAAATGGAATTCCTAATTTTCCATCAAAGACTTCAGCATCATAAACTATTGAACCAGTTGCAAAAACTACAAGAATAAATGTTCCAATTAGTTCAACTGTGAAAATCTGTAAATTAGAATATACCATTAATTTGTTGCCTCAAGAGTTTTGATAAGATTCATCACTTTGGACTTTATTGTATCTCGAATTATTCGTACTTCATCAAGTGATTTTTCTTTTGGATCAGAAATATTCCAATCAAGGATATCCTTGACAAACAAAGAGAGATATGATTCTTTGTCCATACATCCCATGTTGACAGTTTTCGAAGAATTCTTAATCATGAAATTAGACAGTAGTTTTGGATGCTGATTCATCACATCTATTCCAGATTCTTTCATCACTTGAATTACAATGGGATTAAGTTGAGATGAAGGAATTGTTCCCGCACTAGAAACATTGAACCTACTTGGAGCAAATTTTCTAAAAAATGCCTCAGCCATTTGGCTTCTACCTGCATTTTCTACGCATACAAATAGGATATTTTCAGGCATTTCTTTATCATCACATAAATATCAGTTTATATAAATTTAGATTGATATGAATGGAGTTGGTCTCTTAAAATGCATTTGTGATGAGACAAGATTTGAAATTTTAGAATTATTACAAAAAAACAAAGAGCTATGTGTAAATGATTTTGTAGAAAAATTAGAAAAGGATCAACCGCTAGTATCACATCATCTTAAGACATTAAAAAAATGTGGAATCGTAAAATCGCGAGATGAGGGTAAAAAAGCAATGTATGCAGTCTCAAATAATCAATTATCAGAATTAATAGCAAATGTAGTAAAAACTAGTAAGAAAATCTCAGTTTTGTGTTCAGGTGATAATTGCTGTTAAAATTTTTCAGTTCGTAATATGCCCACATCACTAACATATAGAATGATTGCAAAGTTTGCAAATAATGTTCTAGATATTTCCTCTATAACATCAGGTAATTTTTCTTCACGTAAAATTACTTCAACTTTAACATTTTTTTCAGTTTTTAATCCTTGTCCGCGAATTCCACGCGCACCATTTCCATCCACCTCATAAGTTGTATATCCAGTAATCTCATGTTTGCTTAGAATTTCAATAATATTTTTCTGTGCAAGAATCTCACAAGTAATTGTAAGTAATTTTACGTTGTAAAGTTTCATATCCAATCTTTTATGATATAATTGAATAAGTCTATCGATCCATCTCCGTTATGTACAAGAGTAGAGATTGAAAACATTATTGGAAGTAAGACTATGATATTGTATGGGAAAGTAATCCCTAAAGCAGATGTGATGTAAAGACTAGGTTTTGCCTGTGGAATTGCATGACGCAATACTGCAGGAGCTGCGATAAATGAAGCACTAGCCAAAAGTAAACCAAACATTACAGCACCACCTAGGCTCAAACCCATGCCTGTAGCGACTAGAACTCCCACAATTCCATTGAATGTTGGCATAATTATGGCAAATGCAATAAGGAAAATTCCAACTTTTTTGATATCATCTAATCTTTGACCAGCAATTATCCCCATCTCAATCATAAAAATAACAATTGCACCAGTGAACATTTCATCAAAAACAATTTTAATAGAACTAAATCCTTCTTCTCCTATGATATAACCTATGATTATACTTCCTAAAAGAATGACAATTGCTTTACCAGTAATTGATTCATGTAATACTTGAGAGAGTTTTGTTTTAGTTTCTTGCAGTCCAACATCAATTTCAGAGGTATCATCTTTAGTGAATGATTTTTTTTTCTGACGAATTTGTTTTGATACTGCCATGTTTGTTAGAAATATTGCCAGAATAAATGCAACTGGCTCTAAAATAGCTAAAACAGCCGCAAGATATCCTTCGGATGTCACACCTTGGGTTTTGAGAAATGACAATCCGACTGAAAATGTTACTGCTCCAACTGCACCATATGTAGATGCTAAAGCATATGAATCAAAAATATTGAACTTGCCCAATCTTCGTAAGATTTGATAATGATTTAATGTAAACAATAAAGATAGTCCAATTGCAACCAACATTGGAATCAACATGTTTTCAAATCCTGTGTTTCGCATTTCTATTCCACCATGAAGTCCAATCGCTGCAAGAAGATAGATTGGCAAAAATTCAGAAATAGCTTCAGGAATTTTTAAATCAGATTTTATTCTAGCTGCAATTATTCCAAACAGAAAGAATAGGATTATCGGAGTAAGTAAATTCGACTGAATTAATTGTAATATATCCATTTATCATTTCAAAAAAATTTTGCTGAAATAAAAACCAAGGTATTATTCAAAATCAAACAAATAGATGAATTAGATAAGTAAATCCAATTCCCATTGCAGCACTGCCAGGAATTGTAATAATCCATGAAAATACAATCTGTCTACTAACCTTCCATCTTACAGCACGTTTCCTACGGGCTGCACCTGCACCCATGATGGTTCCAGTAATTGCATGAGTTGTGCTTGCAGGAATACCAAATACTGCAAATACTGCAAGCATCAATCCACCACTAGTTTCTGCTGCAAAGCCTTGATACGGTTTGAGTCTTGTAATTTTGACACCAAGTGTTTTGATTACTTTGTAACCTCCAAAAAAAGTACCCAATCCCATGGCAGTTGCTGCAGCAAGAATTACCCATAATGGCATTTCTAGATCAGGAATCAGTCCTGCTGAAAATAGAATTAGAACGATAATACCCATTGTTTTTTGCCCATCATTAGCTCCATGAGTTAAAGCAAACCAAGCTGAAGAAATTATTTGTAATTTACCAAAAGTTTTGTTTACAGGTCCAGGTCTATGACTTGCAAATATTGTAATAATTAATGTAGTAACTAGAATACCAATGATTATTCCACCAATTGGAGCAATGACAATGCCTGCAAAGACTTTGGTTAGACCACCATAAACTAATTTTTCAAAACCTAATCCGGCAATACCTGCACCCATTATTCCTCCAACTAATGAATGACTATTTGAAATTGGTAATCCAAAATAAGTACAAAGAGTGCTCCAACCAATAGCACCTGCCAATCCACCTATAATCATGTAAACTGTGATGTCATCAGGACTAACAATCCCTTTTGCAATAGTTGTTGCAACTGCAACACCAAAAATGAAGGGTCCAATGAAATTCATTGCTGCAGACAAACCAACAGCATGAATTGGTTTTAAAACACGGGTTCCAATTACAGTAGCAACAGAATTTGCAGAATCATTAAACCCATTTACAAAATCAAAGATTAATGCAACAATGATTGCACCTATTGCTATCTCAATCATTTAATCATCTCAGGTGTATTTTAGAACAATATCTTCAATGACATCTGCAACATCAACACATCTGTCAGATGCAGTCTCCATCGTTTCATAGATATCCTTTAGTTTGATGATTTTAATTGCATCATCTGATTCAAATAGTTCTTTGATGGCTTCTCTATACAAATCATCAACGACGTGTTCGATATCACCAGTATTTCTACAATGTTGGATCATATCTTTTGAATTTTTGATTCGCTGTAATTTTGAAATCATATATTCTACTTCTTTTGTGGCCTTAACTAGTTCATTTGCCATTTCTACACAATATGGAGGAGTAGTAGTGATTTTGTAGCTGTAAACTCTTGCAGCAATACCATCCATGAAATCAATCACATCATCAATTTTTGATGCAATTCTTTGCATATCCTCACGATCTAAAGGAGTGATGAAAGTCTTGTTTAGTTCAGAAAAAATATCACGCGTCAAAACATCTGCTTCAGTTTCAAGCTGATGAATCTTTTTGTTCTGCTCAACATTACTTAAATCAGAGAATAAAACCACTACTGCTTCAGAGGTTTCAACTGCTTTTTTTGCTAAATTATCAAGAATTGTTAAAAGTTCTTTTTCATTGGATTTTATCCAAGACAGCCATTGTCCCATAATTCAATGAATATAATTTTAGATATAGGGCTAATGAACATAAGATCTATTGTTCTATATAGAAACATGTAATGTTACAAATTGTGATCTGATCGCATTTTGAAAAATATTGCAGATATAAAAATATAAAAAAAGAAAAGGAAAAAAAGGATTATTCACGAACTGTGAAATTTGGACCCCATTGATCTGTGTTTCTCAGATCAAAAGTACTTGGAGTATCTGCTTTTTCTACATCAAACATTACATCATACATTGGATTGTTTGGATGATATCCTTGGCATTCAAAGTCAAAGATATTTTCTAGTGCAAATTTATTTTTGACATAGCTCTCTTCAGAATTTGTATCAGTGGAAATAGTGTAATCAATTGCTCTGCAATTTACAAAGTTAAAACCACGAATTACTTTTTCACCTGAAACCAAGTCAACATCAATGTCAACTAGAACTTCTGAATTTGCTCCAGCAACACCTTGAATTTTTAAAGTATCATCCACATTATTGTATAACATTGGATAATCTCCAACTATTCCTCTCAATTCTATTGTAGGAATTGTTGCCTTGCCAGTAATTGTATCACTACCAGTATCTTCTGTAACAGTTAGTACATTACTCTGTTTAAACATAGAAAACTCTATGGTTTCAGTACCATCAGCAAAAGTAAAAGTGCTAATAGCACTTAGACCCTTGTCAGTATTCTGAATTGGTTCCACATAATCATTTGAGATATGAGTAGTTTTCCAGATAGGTACATCACCTCGAAGTTCATCATAATACATGTTTATTGGATTAATTCCAGAACAAGTAAAAGTTGATTGAAGAACTAAGACGAATCCACTTTTTCCAGTAAATCCCTCTTCCTTATCGGTCTGAGTAATTATTCGAGCATCAGATATACGACAATCTGTGAAATTAAACCCTCTTAGTACTGATTTGCCATTGGAAAACTCTACTAATGCATCAAAATCAACATTAGAAGAAACAGTCAATCCAGATACTTGTCTTGATTTATCAATTGCATTAAACAGTAACGGATAGTAATCTAAAATTCCTTCTACTTGAAATTCTGCAACAACATTTTCATTAGAATCCCCATAACCTGAAACTAGATTAAAGACAGGGAATTCAATTTTTTCTGCCCCATTTTCAAACATGAGGGTTACTGAAGTTTTCATATCGTTAGCAAATTTAAATCCAGATTCACCATAATCGGTAAAGGAATCGTTTAAAGTTATTTTTACATCATTGTCAGAATTTACCCCACTACATACAAAACCAATCTTATCTACAATAGCAAATCCAACTTCTTTGAAATAACTTTCATAGTCATTTGAATCAATGGTTTCCACTTGATAATTATTAATTCTGCAATTGTTGTAATCCAAAACGATTATTGATTTGTCATTTTTTACAAAATCTACATCAACATCAAAGTATTTGAAATGGTAATCAAAGGCAGAATTGGATAACCTATACTTGTATGCCTCATCCATTGCGTGATGTAATAATGGGGAAGAAGTCACAGTTCCTTCCACTGAAAAGGATGTTCCAGAATTATCTGCAAAATTTTCACCCATTTCAAAGATAGGGAATGTATGTGTTTCAACTCCATCTCTGAATGTAAATGTAAGTACCGGAGTAACACCATCTACAATTTTGTATCCTTCACTTTCTTCAGCAAACGCATTTGAAAGTTCAAAAGAAACTAGAGCAAATAATGCAACAATGCTAAAAATTGCAATGTTTTTTATGTTTTTGTAAGTCATTGAATACCAAAAAGAATTTTTCACCTATAACATGTGTCATGATTATTTAGTTATGTAACATACTTCTAGATAGTTCTAATAGTTCTATATAGGAAAAAAATTATTCTTCACAATTTAATAACAAATCACTGTGAGAGTCTGATGGATAACATCTATCAAAATTTGTACCTCCATCTATTACATCAGAACCAGAATTTGAATAAATTACATCAGTTCCAGATTGACCTCTTAAAATATCATTTCCAGAATTGCCTTTAATTGTATCATTTCCATCATTGCCAGAAATAATATCATCGCCATAACCGCCAAAAATGCAATCATTTCCATTACCGCCAGAAATAAGATCATTTCCGGCTAATCCAAAGATAAGATCATCGCCATCAGTTCCTTGAATTACATCATTTCCAATAGTTCCCCGGATCATGTTATAATTAGAATAATTGTGTCCACATGCATTTACAGTAATTCTTTGAGAGGCATTAGAACTATGTCCAGAGTTATCAAATGCGATCCAAACAACATTGTTTATGCCTATAAAAAAAGCCTCAGGAGAATTATTAACAATTACTTTGATTCCGCTATCATCAGTAGCAGTGGCTTCTCCAATAGACACAGTAGTTAGAATATCTTCAGCCTCAACTACCAGTGAAGGTGGAGCAATAATTACAGGTTTTGTTTGATCTCGTGGTAAAGGCCTCATAACTTCGGGTGCAACAAAATATGAAATTTCAGGTTCTTCATAAAACGGGGTTTCAAACAATTGTATTGTATGAGAAGGTGAATCTACAACTAACAGTTCGCCATTAATTCCAATTTCTAAATCAGTTATATTTTCAAAGAAATCAGCATATGGACCAGCTTGATCAATTTGATTTAATCGCAAATCAGAATCTTGAGATAAGTGTAAAATTCTACCCGTGGCAGAATTCACAACAAATATGTCACCTGAATCATCAATAGTTATCGCCTCAGGAGAAAAAACATAGCTTGGAAAATAAAACGGAAATGATTGGATTAACTCTCCATCAGCATTAAATTTTTCAATTTTATTATTTCCTTTATCAGTGACATAGACATTCCCATCAACATCAATATCAATTCCAACAACATTAAGGAATTTACCCTGACCTAACCCACTAGAACCAAATGATGAGAGAAACTCACCATCAGTTGAAAATATTTGAATTCTTTGATTTCCAGTATCAACTACATATAAAATTCCATTGTTAATAGCAATTCCATTTGGATAAAGGAATTGTCCTTCACCAGTTCCTTTTGTTCCCCAAGCTGAA
>JAOUAY010000132.1 GCA_029860565.1 Candidatus Nitrosopumilus sp. | reverse complement strand
AATGGCATGAATATTTCCTGATAAATCTGCCTTTTGTTTTTCTTCAGAAATGAATGTCCTGATTCCTGCTCTGATAGCTTCTGATCTACCTGAGAATCCCATTGATGTCTGCAGCTTGTCTAATTCTAAGAGAATTTCCTCATTTAATGAAATTGAGACTATGGGCATATGCCTAATGTTATTAATTATCTTATAAGTTTAGCAATTAATTTTATTAAGATTTTATAGATTTATTAATAATCTAGATTAAATGCCTGCGTGAATATTCAGATTAAGATGGCAATCATTGCAATTGTCGTCATAATCCCATTAAGTTCAATTGTCGTTTATGAAACAAATTCTAATCAACAGATTGCAAGTATTGATAATTTGAAACTACAGGTTATTTCATCGTTTAATCCTCTTCATGAATTTTCGCAAGAAATAGGACAAGAAAAAATTGATGTTACTTTGCTTGTCCCAGTTGGAGTTGAACCACATGACTGGGAACCGACGATTAAAGATGTACAACAAATGCAAAAATCTGATTTAATAATTATTAATGGAATAGGTTTTGAAAATTGGGTTGATAATTTAGATGAAAAGAATTACCAAGGAACAATAGTTGATACGAGTGTTGGAATTTTAGCTAATAATTTTGATGAAAAAAATACTAATGATTCAACAGACCCACATATTTGGTTAAATCCTGTTTATGCAAAAATACAAGTGCAAAATATTGCACTAGCATTTTCTAATTCTGATCCTGAAAATGGAAAATTCTATCATACAAATGCAGCAAAATATATTGAAAAATTAAATTTACTTGATTCAAAAATTCGAAATGAATTATCTGACTGCAATCGTGATTTTATATATTTTCATAATGCATTTTCATATTTTGCAGATGAATATGATCTCAATCAACATACAATTATTCCGTCAAATAATTCTCATGGAGAAGTTACGGCAAAAACATTAGAAAATGTAATTTCTACAGCTAAAAAACTGAACATTAAAGTAATTTTCAGTGAGGAAAATGCTTCAACAAGAACATCTGAAATAATTGCAAATGAAATAGGTGGAAAGGTCTTAATTTTATCTCCACTAGAAGTTGTTTCTGATGGAACTTACATTTCTAAAATGACTGAAAATCTTGAAAATCTAAAGGAGGCATTGTGTTGATAGTAGAAATTAACAATCTCACGGTTCAATATCCTGATGTTAAAGCTCTTGATGATGTTAGTTTTGTTGTTAATTCAGGTGATTTTTTAGGCATAATTGGCCCTAATGGTGCAGGTAAATCCACTCTTTTTGATTCAATGCTGAGACTTAATACAAAATACAAAGGAACTATCAAATTTTTTGGCCAGGATATTAGAAAATCAAAAAATTATCTTAAAGAAATTGGATATGTTCCACAAAAACCAATTTTTGAAAAAAACTTTCCAGTTACAGTCAGTGATGTTGTTCGAATGGGATTAAGAAATGAATCTGATGAAAATAAAATTGATGAAATTCTACAACAATTATGGATACATGAACTTCGTAATAGAAGAATTGGTGAATTATCTGGCGGACAACAACAGCGGGTTTTTATTGCAAAAGCTTTGGTAAACAATCCAAAAATTTTGATTCTGGATGAACCTGTAACTGGTATTGATCAACAAAGCATAGAATTGTTTTACAGTATTCTTCGTGAATTAAATTCTAAACAAAAAATAACTATTATTTGGTCTTCTCATGACTTGGATGCAGTTAATCAGCTTGCAAATCATGTGGCATGTTTAAACAAAACATTGTTTTTTCATGGTGAATCTGAAAAATTCTTTTCTAATGATGAACTTGTCAAACAATACTCTGAGGCCTCTATGCAGGAACACATGCATCATCATTAATCATGTCTTTTGAAATTCTAACCTATGGTTTCATGCATAGAGCATTAATTTCCGGAATTGCAATTGCAATTCTTTGTTCAGTTGTTGGTTTGTTCTTAGTTTTGAGACGTTATTCATTATTTGGCGATGCAATTGCACATTCATCATTTGGTGGAATTGCGTTGGGTTTGCTAGCTGGCGTTTATCCATTATGGACAGCATATGGCGTTTCAATAGTAAGTGCACTAATTATTACTAAAATCAAAGACAAATACAATATATCTGGCGATGCATCAATTGCAGTGCTTTTATCCTCAGGCATCGCAGCTGGGCTTGTAATTATTGGATTTTCAGGAGGTTTTACAATTGACATCTTTAGTTTCTTATTTGGAAGTATTCTTCTTGTTAGTGTAGATGACACTGTTCTAATCTTATCATTAACTGGAGCTATTCTAATTGTATTTCTATTACTTTATCGACAAATTCTTTATTCTACATTTAACGAAGAACAAGCTAAAGTTAGTGGAATTGCTGTAGAGAAAATTAATTATTTGATTGTGTTTATGGCAGGAATCACTGTAGTTACATCAATACAACTTGTAGGTGTATTGTTGATTTCAGCTCTATTTGTAATTCCTAATGTAACTGCAATTATGTATGGTAGAGGTTTCAAGCAAACTGCGATAATTTCGATGAGCTTCTCAGTTTTTTCTGTAATGGCAGGGATTCTAATCTCTTACATTTTTGATATTACACCTGCAGGAACTATTGTCTTATTGTCAATTAGTTTGCTAGCAGGAACTATGGGAATAAAGTCTGCAGGATTGTTGTCTAAGAATTAATCAGGGAATTTAATCTTCTTTTGTCTTGTATACTTTTAACATAAAATAGTGATGTGGCAATAATCCCTAATGCAATAAGTGGAGATACAAGCTCAGTATATTTTAATTGAAAACCGTTTGATTTTTGAATTTGTGAAATGCTTGTTGGAATCTCCGTAATTTTTACTGTTCCAATTTTGTTTCCTTGTTGCTCAACAAACCATACATTATCATTTCCATCTGATGTCATAAATTGAATAAATGATGATTCAGTATCTACTGGAATTTCTAACAAATTATTGTTATCTGGATCATAAACTCCGATACTATCTACAGTATGTTGTGCAAACCAAATGTTTCCATATCTATCAAATGTCATTCCAAATGGTAATGCTTCCTTATTTGGTACTAAAACACTCTCAAATGTCTCTAAAACTGGATTGAATTTTGTTATTGCCAAACCTGTGTGTTCTGCAATCCATAGATTTCCATCATCATCAAAAATTAAGGCTTCTGGGGCCTGTAGTATTATTTCAGTTGAAATTTGAGTTAACTGATTATTTTGAGGATCTATGAATCCTATTTTCCCTGCACCTGTAGCAGTATACCAAATCTTTCCATCTTCATTAATTGTCAAAGCAAATGGTAATGATTGTCTTTCTGGCAATATGATTTTTTCAAACGTATCAAGTTCTGGCAAATATTTTAAAATTATATCTTTGTTAACAATTGTAATCCAAATATTATCATCAAAATCTGCTTTGATGAAAAGTGGGGTATTGTCTGAAATAACTGGATCTAGTTTTGGAAGTGTTTTAGTTGTAATTTGTTTACTTTCAATATCAATAAATCCAATTTGGTTTCTTGGTGTATCTGTAAACCAAATTCTTCCTTTGCTATCTTGTGTTAGAAATGTAGTTACCAGCCCATCAAATGAATATGAGGAAAATTCCTGTGTTTCTAGTGAGAATTGCCATAATCGTGGTGATGATGCATCACTTATCCATATGGAATCTTTTCCATCATATACTGGGAATAGGGGCTTTGCATCTTCTGGTAATTCATACTCAATGACTTGTGTTTGAATGTCTGCTAGTCTTGGCTTTACAAGTAAATTCAAAATCTTTGATTCATTTGCATTTTCAGTTCTTTGAGCTTCAATTTCTACAAGCCATTCGCCAGAAAATCCAAACGTTAATTCTCCTTGGAATTCAATTGGTTTATCTTCTTCTTGTTTGATTATTTCCATTGGAACCTCAATTGGTGAAATATTTTTTGATGGATTTGATACCTTTACTTTAATTTGGT
>JAOUAY010000131.1 GCA_029860565.1 Candidatus Nitrosopumilus sp. | reverse complement strand
AACCTATTTGCTGATTAGAGTCATTTGGACAAAGTGACGTTGCACTTTGTGATGAAATATTAGAGGAATAACATGCTTCATCAACAATTTTTCCAACAAACATTGGATGTGTATTATCAACACCAGTATCCAAAACTGCAATAGTTTGTCCTTGACCTGAATATCCCAAATCCCATGCTTTGTCAGATCCAATAACTGGAATACTGTTAGTTAGTGTAGGAAATACTGCAACATCTTCAGTGATACTGCTTACTTTTGAGGAGGATTGTAGAAATTCCAGGGTAGCACCATCTACCGTCATTGCAATAGATGGTATGTACTTGAAATTATATGGTTCATCTTCAACTGAACCTAGAAACCCTGTTAATTCTCCAATCAATTCTTTCTGAGCTACCTGAATAATTTCCATTTGTTTTTCAATAGTTGCTTCATCAAAAAAGGCTCCATCTGACTCAAGATCGACATCCAAACCAACAATAATCCTAACTGTTCCTTGGTCTTGAGCTAAGATAGTTAGTTCGTTAACTGTAGTATCTAAGGTCATATCTCCAGCACCAAAAAAAACTTCTTCTTCAAATTCTTGAGCTTGAGAAGAAATTGGAATCAAAAGCAATACAAATAATATTGGAATTATACTTTTTTGTATCCCATCATCCAATCTCATGACCTCACATTAGACAAACATGTAATTAAATAATTAAGATGAAATTGATGAGTAATTATCAGATTAGCTTATGAAATTATATATTCTAAATATATAATAAAAATATGTGTTTAACTATCCCAAAGAATTACAAAATTGTTTTAAAGAATTTTTGATTGTGAGGAATAATTATGTCTAAAGCAAATCTCCTTCCAGAAACGCTTTTTGCAGAAGTATCTGTAAAATCGCTTGGCGGAATTTCTCTTTTTGATGAAAAGGAATTAGTAACATCTGAAAATGTAGAAAATTTTTTTTCTGATGATTCTCTAATTGATGAGGCACTAAAAGAACTCAAAAACAAAGGATTCGAGGTGTTACAAGTTGGTGATGCTACTATCAATATTTGTGCTCCACCAAAAATATTTGAAGAAATTTTTAAAACTACCATTGAACCTCAAGATAGGAATGTTATAAAAGAGGGCGCCATAGAAACTACATCTACATTTCTGGAATGTATCGATACAAAACTCCCAGGATTAATTAGCACCAAAGGAAGTTCTTTTGAGAATTTAATTGAAGGGATTGCAATAAATGATCCTGTTTATTACTTTCAATCATCTCCAACACCCCCTCAAAAAGAATATTGGTATTTGGGGGTTCCAACACCTCTTAGAGATGCACTAAATGCAAAACAAGCCAATGATGATGGTGTCAATGGTAATAACGTGAACGTTATTATGGTTGATTCTGGTTGGTATCGACACCCATTTTTTGTACAAAATAATTATAATGGAAATGTAATACTAGGGCCATCTGCATCAAATCCAGATCATGATGAAAGTGGTCATGGAACAGGAGAATCGGCTAACATTTTTTCTGTTGCACCTAAGGTTAATTTTACGATGGTCAAAATGAGCTTTGTAAATTCAGTTGGTGCATTTAATGCAGCTGCTGTATTAAATCCAAATATTATTTCATGCAGTTGGGGACAAAGTAGGGAAGTACTACCACTTAGTGCAAGTCAAGTGACATTAAGCGCTGCAATATCTGCAGCTGTACTTCGTGGAATCATTGTTGTTTTCGCTGCAGGTAATGGTCATTGGGGATATCCAGGACAACATCCTGATGTAATCTCTGCTGGTGGAGTTTACATGGAAAGAGATGGCAGATTACAAGCATCGGACTATTCAAGTGGATTCAAAAGTAAAATATTTGAAAAAAGAATTGTTCCTGATTTATCAGGTTTAGTCGGTATGCGACCAAGTGCTGCATACATAATGCTGCCAGTTGAACCGGGAGATACCATGGATGTGAGTCATGCCGGAGGTACACATCCTCAAAAAGATGAAACATTGCCTGATGATGGATGGGCTGCATTTAGTGGAACCTCTGCTGCAGCGCCACAGATAGCTGGAGTATGTGCATTAATCCGACAAGTTTGTCCCAATTTCAGTCCAAAGTTGATTAGGAGAATTTTGAAAAATACTGCTAGAGACGTAACTGAAGGTAATGTACATTCAGCTACAGGTGGTAATCAAGCAAAAATTGGATATGATGAGGCAACAGGAGCAGGTCTTGTGGATGCATCAAAAGCAGTCAGGATTGCAAAACGAATGTGTAGGGGTTGAAATCCACCCAGTTTTGAAATGTATAAAAAAAATTGTAAAAATAATTGAACTTTTAAGAGAATGAAATGTCATATGAAATAAGATGATATCAAGATGAGTTTTCCCGAATTAATTTCAGCTGAGATTATATTAAAATCTAAAAGTGGAAAATCAATGCTAGCACCAGGTGTTGTCATAACATCTAAAAATGTATTTGAGTTTGTCCCAAAAGAAGACTCTATGAACAAAATAAGTAAGATTCTGCAGGATATTGGATTTAATGTGATTTGTGGGATGAATTCCATATCAATTGAAGGTACAAAAACTCTTTTTGAAAATATTTTTAAAACAAAAATAATTATTGAAAAAAAAGACAAGAGTTCTTTTGAAATGAAAAATGATCCTCCAATGTCGATACCTTCATCCATGAAAAATTATGTTGAAAAAATATTCTTTCCAGAACAACCTGAATATTTTTGATGTTAATTTTGAATTCACTTCAATGTAAGGAAACTCCTACATCTATCAATGGTGTTCTGTCTTTATTTTCTAAACATCATCCAGACTCTAGTTCCCACAAAAATTCCGACTGCAGTAATTATCAGTACTGGGACAATGATTTGACCTTCATCCACAATCCCTTAATTTTTGATTTGAATTAATGCCTTCTGGAGTAATATACTTTAGCTGAAAATTATTTTAGAAAATCATAATTCAAATAGATGTATGGACTGCTTTATTCGGATTAGTATGATTCTTATTAAAAAAAAGATAAATTAAAAGAAATTCATCTAGGGTAGTGTACAAATGTGATTTCTGCGGTTCGTCATTTGGAGACAGAATATGCTATTTTTGTGAAAAAAACTGCTGCACGTCATGTATGGTAGATGATAGAACAAGATGTAAGAAATGCTATATTAAAAAACGTAGATTAGGATGGAAAAAACTTCTAAAAAAGAACAAAGCTGTGCTTGTATTTGTATTATTATTGTGGTTTTATGCAGTATTTCCAGGACCATTTATACCAGGATTAGATCCAATGTTTTATACAATTACACTAGTGGCATTATTACTAATTATGACTCCAATCTGTCTTGCGTTATTTTTTTGGTCACTAAATCCTCCAACATCAGATGTAAAAAAAAGAAAATAGTAAAATTGTAAAAAACAAAAAACATCATCTAAAATCATGGATACTTATTAATTCTATTACATATGTTAGCAATCATTCTTAAAAAAAGACCAAACATCCAGTAGTATTACAGTTAGAAGAAAATCATCGGATTCAAGGACATGCCAGTTGAAAAACATCAGATAAAATCTAACCAGATATCTCAATTCCACACTTCGTGGAACAGATTCTTCGATTGAAGACATCCTCATATTCTCTGTTACAATGTATGCATGTTCTAAAGACCATTACACCGTTACGCTGATTTAATATTTAACAATACCAATCATTACAATCAATTTGATAATTTCATCATGAAATAAATTACAAAAGACTGAAAGTTATAGTTGGATTTAGGTATAGAAATGAACAAAATAAAAGGAGATTATTTTAGGCGTCTATAGATCTCTTTGAATTCGCATGAAATGTTGTATGACAGATTTAGTAGATGGGCAAGCTGATTCATTGATGTTTTGTCATGTCCAAGCTGTCTCAACAAAGTTAAGGCTTTTTGAGGAGAACTTGCTGCAAGAGGACTTTGTCCAGACCAAGTCTTAAAAGCATC
>JAOUAY010000026.1 GCA_029860565.1 Candidatus Nitrosopumilus sp. | reverse complement strand
CTGGACCTAATTTTGATAAAACAATAACTATGTATCCTAACTATGATCTTCAATATGACACTACGCTTGGTTTACATCAAGTACTGGGAATTAACGAAGGAACTTATGATGTGTCTGTAAGTTATGCCGGTGCAACTGCTAACACTAGTTTCTCAGTGGGATATGAAATTTTTGAACAAGAAATAAAACAAGATGAAGTTCTTGATATTATTACTGATAAACTTCAATATATTCCAGGACAAATGGTTTCTATCATTGGATTTGCATCTGAAATAATCCCATTTGAGGGAATGAAATTTACTGTTACTGATTCTGAAGGGGAATTAATTGCAAATGGCAATCTCTTTCCTACAAATGGTGAATTTTTAACCAGTATTTTTATCAGTACTGTTGATCCTCAATTTGGAACTTATGATATAATTGCTGAATATTCTGATAAAACAACATCAACTAGTTTTGAAGTAGTAGAAGACATAAAAGAAGATGTATCAATTTCACTTTGGACTGATCAAGTAGCTTATGCTTTAGGTGATCAAGTCGAAATTACTGGAAGGTTAAATCAAGTTTGGGTTAGTACTCTGGATTTGGAAGTAGTACAAACAAAACAATTTGCTATTGGAAGTTCTTCTTTTGGAAGCAATGCTGGATTTAAAATTCAGGATGGGGTACAAATCATGGGTGATGGATTTTTCACTTATAGTTTCACAATTCCAGATCATCCAAATAGATTGGGTGATTATAAAATTAATGTCTCAAAAGATATCGGTTCTGCAACCCTTGTTATTCATGCTGTAGATGATCCTGAAAATTTTATTGTGTCTGATGAGCCCTTGACAATTGATACTGATAGGGATGTCTATGAGTTTGGTGATGCTATGACGATAAGTGGGTTTGTTAAAGATCCATATGTAAATTCAAGTTATGATGCCTCCTTAGGGGTTCGCATTACTATTTCTCATGAAGATGGGTCTCCTTTAGAAATTACTACTTTGTCAGGTTCAGCTATTGATGATAATCGAGTAGTTGGATATGATTTTTTAGCCGTTCCTGAAACCTCTGGTAGATATTCGATAGAAATTGATGCCACTAAATCTATTTTCACTGTAGGCAATTATGTTGTAAAATCCCAATATTCTGGTTACACTATAACTGAAACTTTCACAATAATGGATTCCCTTGATCTAAAAGATGGATCTGTTATTTCTCTCGATAAGGAAGTATACGGTTTAGGTGAAACTGTATATCTTAATGGTATACTTCCACCTACTGGTGACAATTCAGTAGATATTTCAATCACAAAACCTGACGGAACTATACGTAATTCTGGCACTTCTGTTGAAAACCAACGTTTCTCATGGTCATGGGTTACTCCTATATCTGAAAGAACACAAAGTACCAAAATAGATGAAGGGCGAGATGTACTAAAATCTAATTTTGGAGTATACAAAATTAGGGTTGCTACTGCATCTGAAAGCGTAAATCTTTTCTTTAAGGTTTCAGCAGATCCTGAAAATGATTCTTTATCTTCCACTCCGCTCTTTATCTCTACAGAAAAATCGTTGTACAAAGCTGGTGAAAAATTAAAAGTCCTTGGAAATGTTCTTCAACGTGAACAAGGCGATGAAGGTCTTGTGATTCCAGAGAGAGTTACAATCAAAATACTCGATGGTACTACTCCATTCAAACAAATTCTTGAATCTAATGTTTATCCCACACAAGGTGGATCTTTTTCAAGTCTTTTTGATTTGCCACCTACAATATTTAGTGAAGGTTCCTATACTGTAAAAGCATTATATGGTAAAGTATCAAACAGTATGACATTTAGCGTTACAAATGATTTTATTTTTGGTCTTGATGAAGACGTTGCGCTTTTAGCATCTACTGATAAATCTGAATATTATCCGGGCGATGTAGTGGTAATTAGTGGAAAACCCAACAAATTAATCTATCTTGAAAAATTTGATGTTAGTGTAATTAAAAAAACAGAAACTGAAATTACTTGTGGATCATTTTATTGTGGAGAGAATACTGGTCCTGTAACTACTATTCGACCAAGTTCTTCTGGCTCATTTACTTATCAATATGTAATCCCTGACAAAATTTCCTCAATTGGATCATACGAGGTAACAATTGATGCTGATTTTGAAAAAAAATCTGTTAAATTTAATGTAATTGAAAAACCTCAAACTCCAAAATTAAATATTATGATTGAAAAAGAAAACAGAATTGCTGATAAAACAATTTCAATCTTTACTGAAGACAAAATTACTACTGATGGAGATTTTGCTCCTAGAGTTCTTACTGGTTCCTTGATTACTCCTTTAAGAGGCGATGAATCAAATGTTAATCTTAAAGTCTCTACGGTTACAGACACATGTATTATTGGCCTTGATGATGATTGTCTAGTTCAAGAATCCACCAGAAAACAAGGTCAAATCTATGATGTTGTTGAAGTTGATGGAATTAGTCTTAATGTGCGATATAGTGGTCCTGATGTACGCCTAGAAAAATTCAGTATTTTGCCTGAATCTTCAACTGCGTTTTTGCCTGATGCAAATTGGAATGTCGAAGTAATGAAAGATGATCAAGTTTCACGATTTTATTACAAAGTAACCTACAAAATTTTGGAGTAAATTCAAAATACTCTAAATATTATTCTTAGTTGAAGTGAAATTACAAGTTTTAATGTTTTACCAAGATGATCCTAAAAAATGCACAGCTGCAAAAATGGTGAAATTTGGTCTTGCCCACAGTGTTAAAAAAATCAGTGCTAAAGGAATGGTGTTGGATCCATTTGCTGAAAAAACTTTGCTACCTAAAGACAAATCAATAATCAATACTATAGTTGGAATTGATTGCTCTTGGAATCTTGCAAATCAAGCTTTTTCTAAAAACTTTGCAGGTGTCAAAAGAAAACTTCCTCCTCTACTTGCTGGTAATCCTGTGAATTATTCAAAACTAAATAAATTAACTACTGCTGAAGCATTGGCTGCTTCATTATTTATTTTAGGCTCTAAAGAACAATCTCTGGAATTACTTGATAAATTCAAATGGGGCCATACGTTCTATGAACTTAATCAAAATCTCTTAGAGGAATATTCGAAACTTGAGAATGATGGTCAAATAGAATTAATTCTGAAAGATTATGGGTTGATCTAGTTTTTCTTCTTTAGATATATTAGAATTCCCGCAATCACTATTACAGGTATGATCCAAATCCAATACTCTGAGTCGTTTTTAGAAAATTGAACATTTTCAAATGTGTTTACAGGTAATTCCACTTTGTTATCTGTTACAATAAAACTTGATTTAATAAAATCTGGTTTTAACACTGAATTTGAAACTGCAAATATTTTGATACTGTTTGTTCCTATCCCCAATTCTTTTGTATTGTTTGAAGTTATGTTGACAATGATATCATTTTCTTTTAATTTCATTGTCTCTGATGCTATTTTATCTCCTTGACTGTTTGTTAAAAAATATAATATGGAATCTGAATTTTTAGTTTCAATTGTTATGGCTAATTCATCTCCTTGCTGTATGATTTTCTTCATGCCTATTTTTTTGATTGATGGAAATTCTACCTTTTCAAATTCTGTCCATTTTCCTTTCTTGAATGGGTATGAATTATCGTCAAATGCGCTTACTTTGATTGTTCTTGATTCTGGTGAATATGCCTCTAAATAGAATGGGCCATTGCTTATCACTGCATGATTATAGGTTTCAATCCATTTGATTGATGAATTATATCTTTTTTGATAATATTCTGAATTCTGATTATCTTCTTTAAATGGCTGTGGAATGTGTTTTGTTTCTTTGAATTCTTGCAGATAATTTTTAATTATATTTGCATCATTTGGAATAATTAATGATAACCAGTTTACATTTTTGCTTGTAGCTCCTGATCTTGAAAATGATAATTTTCCATCCACTACTGCTTTTTCCATTGCAGCTGTAATTTCCCAAGGCACTACGTTCCATATCCCTGCCCAATCTGCAATCTCACCTTCATCAAAGTGCCAATAATTCACATAAACTTCAACCGTATCTTCGTCAATTGGATTTACTCCCATAATTGTCTGTATACTTTGAGCAGCTCTTGGAGTAAATTCAGTGTCAAATGTCTTATCATTTTCATCAACTTGTGTTCCCCACTCAATTGTAAAATAAAGTGAATGTAAAATATCATCCATGTTCATTTTCTCTCCATTATGCCAATTACTAAATTCAAAATTAAATGTCACCTTGCTTGTTGCAAGTGAATTTTCATCAACGTTTTTCCATTTTTGTAATGCTGGATTCCATATTTTTGCTTCTTGAGGGATGTCTATTTTTTTATTTGATCCTGCAGTCTCTACTTCCCAAGTTGCTCTGACTGGAAATGTTTCTCCAGTAAATGGATGTTTGAACGTTGCCGGATCTGAAATTATTCCCCAAATATGTCTACTATAACTATCGGTTAATCCCATAACCGGATTCCATGCTCCTTGATAGATCTGTTTAACTCCTATTACAAACTCTTCATGATTACTTTTAGCATTGATTGGCGTAAATCTACTTGGGACTCCTGCTCCAAAGTCATTTACTATCCCACTAACTTTTTCGTTTACAACATACTGATCGATTTTACTTGCCAAAAAAATTCTAACTGACTCGTTAACCCCTTCCACCACTGCTTCTTGAATTAATTCTGCCCTTTGCTCTGATGTATCAAAATCCCCTGTGTATATTTTCTGAGTAAGTGTGTCTAGTTTTTCATTATCATAATTCCAGTAAGAGGGGTCGTTAAATCCTGGCATGTTTGAAAACCAGGGAGAATACATTTGTCCTAATCCTACTGAATCATATCTTACAAATGCCGAACGCCCCCATCCTTCAGTGTATAAGCTCCATTTTACATCTGAAGGATTGGAACCATAAACTACGACAAATGCTTTGTTCAAATCCCCAAAATCTTTTTTAACTGCAAATCCTACTTTTTCAAGTTCTATTGCTAATATTTCACCAATGGATTTTCTAACAGGATCATCGCTTCTGATAAAAATTATGACTTCAATTTGCTTTCCCTTCATTTGCCATTTGTTTTCAATTTTATTTGCTCCTTCTTCTTCTAATGCTCTCGAAATAATTTCATTTGCAAATGTAGGCTTGTATTCAAAATTAAATGTCTCTAGTTGTTCGATTACTGTAAGATATTCTGGATCCGTTGGACTATAGTATGAAATGATTGGGGAGCCATATCCTCCCATCAATTCATTTACTATTAGTTTTCTGTCTACTAGATAATTCAGTGCAAATCTGATATCTCTATTTGAAAATGGATTGTATTTGTCTGATTCTGCAGGATTAATTAAAATACTGTATGATCCTCCTGTGGAATCAAATACTTGTAATCCTTCTCTGTCTTGATAATTTTCCAATCTGTCTGGTGAAATTGTATGATAATACGTGTCAAGATTTCCATTTTGCACTTCTTCTAATGCAGTATTTTCATCTAGATATTGGATGAATTTAACTGAATCAAAAAATGTATTTTTTTCTGCAAATGATTCATTATACATTATAGGTACTATTGAAATAACTAATATGATAATTACTGGCAATTTTTTCATGTCCTCACTTCAAAATCATGTAATAAAACCTATATCGTAATACACTGATGCGAGTTGTTGCTAAAACCTATATTTCTAATATGAATCAAAAATTACAATTGAAAATTCATCCTAAAATGATAGTTGGATTACAGGGAATTATTCCAGGAGGTATGTCTGTTCAGGATTTTTCAGCTGTCACAAAAATAAACTCAAATGATTCTGAAATAATTTTAGAGGAATTTGTCAAAAATGATGTTGGAACAAAACAAGATGATTCATATTATTTTGAAGATGGGGACAAATTAAAAATTGCTATGGCTTTACTTGTAAAAGGTTTTCCTATGGATGAACTTTCAATTGCACTTAATTGGAGGGATTTTGAAGGATTGACTGCTGAAATATTATCATCAAAAAATTTTGCAGTAATGAAAAATATGATGCTGACAAAACCTAGGATGGAAATTGATGTTGTAGGTATTAGACTTGGTATTGCAATCTTGATTGATTGTAAACATTGGAAGCGTTACAGTACCTCTGCATTATCTACTGCTGTCAAAAAACAGATTGAAAGGACAAAAAAATATGTTGCAAAAACACCTGGTGCTATTGCTGTGCCTGTAATAGTGACATTATATCAAGATAAGATTGATTTCATTGAAAATGTGCCCATAGTTCCTATTTTCCAGTTTGCATCATTTATTGATGAATTCTATGGTAATATTGATCAGATGAAGATTATAGGAAAAGACTAGTTATGAAAAGTATTACGCAGCCAATTACAAACCCTTTAGTAATTTTCAATGAATTATCTAATGCTTTAGAATAATCTTCGTATATGCCCTGACCCATAACTTTTACATTGGTTTCATTTTCTAAAATTTCAAATTTTGCTGTTGTAATATTTGCCTCTGCATTTTTTGCAATTTTAAAAAACCATTTTGAAAGTTTTTCTGCACTTGTAATTAATCCTAGTTGATAATACCCATTTCTATTTCTGGCTTTGACTGGTGCATAATGTGTATCTGATGTACAAATTTCAAGTAATTGATAACCTCTTTTGGTAAATATGTCTATGATTTTCTCTCTGACTCCATTTTCCATATTGTTGGCATCTGCCCATCCTAGAAAATATTTTTTCTCATTAATTTTGAGACATACAATCCCCAATCCTGCCATTCCTAAATCTTCTGTCCATACATCCATTTCATCAGTGTTGGCATAACCAAATTCTATTGGGAATCTATCTTTTGTAATTAGAGTATCTAAACATGATTTTGCAGCGTTTAACATGTCTTCACCGTCTTCTTTTGAAATTTCTTCACCCATTGCATTATGACAATCTACTATCATTGTTTTGGCATAATTTCGATTATCTGCATACTGCACAATTTCTATTTTCATGTAACTGGGTATGTCTTCCATACCGTGTGGGGATAGCGACAAAAACAATAACGGGTTATTTTCAAAAAGCAAGCCTGTAACTCTGGCTTTGTTTATTTGAACTGTTACTGGTTCTGTACATTGCATCCCATCTTCTTTGACTTTACTATTTTCTAAATTTTTTAAATATTTTTCAACTTCATTTCTTGATGGAAGATTTAACGCATGATCTGAAATACTGTGCATTACCATCGCAGATGATGACAAATTTTTGTAAATCAGGTAGGGAATATTACTTCCACCTACTGGGTGATATGGCCCTGGATGTATCTCTGGCAATACCATTCTGAATTCATTTTCTCCATTCTGTGTTGAAAATTTAATCTGTGATGTCGATACTTTGGTTTCATTTGAGCGTTGTTCCATTAATTTCTCAGCGTCTTCAAAATCGTTTCCTTGGGATGCAAGATATGCTTGAATAGTTTTATGTGTGCTTTCCATCCCTGGTCTTCCTGCCCTGTCTGTAACAAATGACCATACACTTGCAATTATCAAAAAAGAGACTCCATAACCTAATCCAATTGGTTCACTAAGTATTGAAATCCAAAGATCTTGTGGAATTAATACCAGATACATTGCTATTGGTTGAATAAAGCAAATTGCCCAAGCTTTTTTGAGACTTGCTCCTAGAGTTGTAGTGTAAATACCTATTCTGAAACTAGCAAAAAGTAGCAATCCAAAAGTTATGAAGAATGGTTCTATGTCTTTTGATAAAACAATACTTGAAAGAATTCCCATCAATAGTGTAACTGTCCATAACATGTTTCCGAAAAGAGACGAATGTAGTGATTTCGAATATTCTTTTTTCTTTGAAAATCGTGTGTCTAATAATTGCGTTAAAGCTAGAACTCCTAAAACTATTGGTAATCTATACCAATTTTGCTCAAATCCCAAATTACTCAAATAACCAAAATATATTGCAAGAACAGTTACCGTAGATACTATCATTGATACAACTAATGAAAAATAATGTGATGATGGATTAACTAAAGTAAGGGAAAATCTATTGTGTATCTTTGAAACATCGTCTGAATCTTTTTCCATTATTTTTTCACGGAGCTAGAAATGCATCGATTACCCATGACACTACAATTAAGCTAATAGGAATTGATACTACAATTTTTGGATCTATCTTGAATCCTTTTGTCTCATCCTCAAAGAATCTCATGAGGCCTCCACTTGATGCTGGAAGTGGGGCTGATTTTTTATCTGCCATTACAGTACGTCGTCTCAAATTTTAACATAAAAACTTTATTGTTTATCTTTAATTTTTTCTATTGTTTCTAATAACAAATTGATCGTTTTTAGAATATTTTGCTGTTTTTCATGATCGTTTTCATTCTCTAACTCTTTTGAGAGTATTTCCATCTTTTTCTGTAATGCTTTCTTTATCGGTGGGGTTGTACTGTCTAATGATCTTTCAACTGGGATATCTTTTTTTTCAGGTTCACGACCACAATTAATGCATAATGCATGTCCTTCTTTCATCACTCTGACTCCTTTACAATATGGGCAAGGCTCACTAAGTAGTGTGGCTCCATTTAGTAGCATTTTTGCAGCCTTTTTTGTAAGTTCTTTCTTCATTATTTTTATTTAATTTTCTATCTAAAAAATCCGTTTATTTTTGATTTATTGTTGATATTCAAACAAGGCTTAATAGTATGAATAATTGAATTTACTTCGAACGTATGGCAGTAATTTGTAATACTTGTGGTCTTCCAGAAGATCTGTGTGCTTGTGGTGAACTTGCCAAAGATAGCACTAAAATTATTATTCGGTTAGAAACTAGACGATTTAAGAAAAAAGGAACCATGATAGAAGGGCTGGATCCTAAACTAAATAATTTAGAAACTGTTGCAAAAGAACTCAAAAATAAATATGCTTGCGGAGGAACTGCAAAAGAAGGTTACATCTTCTTACAAGGTGATCATAGAGATACTATCAAAGATACTTTGATAAATTTAGGATTTGCAGCAGATACAATAGAACTACATTAGAACAAATTGCAAAATTCAAATAAATTACTCCAATCTATTGGAATTCCTTTTGCTGCATTACTTTCTGTAATTTTTGGTTTACTTCTTGTTTCTTTTCCTATAGGCATCTATGTTGTTTTTGAAACTGACATTGGTGGTGATATTAATTATGAATACCCTCTCACTCATTTAGAACTTTTTAATGAAACCGAATTCTATCAAGCTCCAATTGATGTTAGTGTTGGTGATGCTTTTGTTGTTTTATGGATATTTTATCTTACAATTTTTGTAATTGCAATGTTAGGTCCAAAAGATGGATTTTCAAAAGCACTTTCTCCAATTATTTCCTTTGGAAAATATAATCCTAGATTAAACTATATGATTGGAGTCACAAAATGGCTCTCAATTTTAATTCTGATTTCGGCATTGATTAATTTTGTACAGGAAGGCTTTGATATTGATATAGTTCCTCCTCTTGCTGACAATGATTTAATTCAATTTTTTTATGTTAGCCTTGCCCCTTTAATTGAAGAACTTGGGTTTCGTCTACTTTTGATTGGAATTCCTTTATTTGCTCTTTATTCTAACAAATCTTCGCTAAAATATTTCATGAGATGTCTGTGGAATCCTAATATTTTAGATATTCATAATGTGAAAAAAGCCCTTTTTTTGGTTATTTTTGTGGGTGTTCTTTTTGGTTTTGCCCACATTGCATTTGGAGATTCATGGAGTGAAGGAAAATTTGCTCAAGCTGCCGCAAGTGGAATAATTCTAGGTTGGGTCTATCTTAGATATGGTTTTGTGACTTCACTCTTAATTCATTGGGCTACTAATTATTTTATATTTTCATATGCTACTTTTATTTCTCAGATTAATTTTATTTCAATTGAAGATGCATTTTCACATTCATTGATGTCTTCTTTAGAACTTTTATTTTTAGTTGCAGGTATTTTTTCAATTTTATTTTATTTGTTGATAAATTCTTTTCAAAAAAAGAGACTACCTTAGAGATTTAAGGCTACTTTCAAGCCTTTGTATCTATTTCTGATTGTAACTTCTGTTACTCCCGCAGCTTCTGCTACGTCCCTTTGAGTTTTATTTTCACCATTTGTTACACATGCTACATAAAGTGCTGCTGCTGCTAATCCCATAGGATCTTTTCCTGCTGATATTTTTTGCTCTTCTGCAGTTTGTAAAATCTTTGTTGCTTTTCTTTTTGTTTTTTCTGATAATCCAGCTTTACTTGCAATTCTTGAAATACATTTTACTGGATTGACAACTGGCATTTTTAGATTTAATTCCCTTAACAATAGACGATAACATCTTGCAATGTCTTTTCGTTTAATGTTGCTTGCTTGACCAATGTCTTTTAGTGTTCTAGGAGTTTCAGTATCTCTACATGCTGCATATAGTGCAGATGCAATCAAAGCTGAAATGGAACGACCTCTGACCAGACCTTTTTCAAGTGCTTTTCTGTAAATGTAAGCTGCTTTTTCAATGACTGAATCCCCCACTGCAAGTTTGTCTTTTAGTCTGTCTAACTCACTAAATGCTTGTCGAAAATTTCTATCGGTTGGTTCATGAACCTGGCTTCTACTGTCCCATGTTCTGAGTCTCTCAATAGTACTCTTCATGGCCGCAGTCAATGGTTTTCCAGTTGCATCTCTGTTTTGTGGATTGATTATTGTGGATAGTCCCATATCGTGCATGGCTAGTGATGTTGGGACTCCTGCTCTGCTTTTATTTTCCCCTTCATTTGAAAATGATCTCCACTCAGGTCCTGATTCTTCTGTTTTATCGGTGATTACAATTCCGCATTTACCACAAAAATTTTCACCTGTATTGGCATCTGTGACTAGAGAACCTTTTCCACATCTTGGACATTTATCTTTTGGATTAACTGTTTTAACCATTTTATCTTTCAAAGCCTTTTATGATAATATTTAAAAATTTCTAAATCCTTGTATATAAGCATGTTGATAATTCGTATTTCAAATGACGTTTTTTATCTTTAAAAATATCTTTTTTAATCTGATTTTATAATTTTTTTAATTTTTTCTATGATTTCTGGCTTTTCATTCTGTTCTAAGACAAACTTTAGATCCTCGATATTGTCAATATCCCACATTATTCTTTTTACAAAAACCATGGCAACATTTAGCGTATGTTCTTTAGCTGTATTCATGTGAATTTTGTAACTATCCTCATCATAGTGTGTCTCCATCAAATCTATTGGCATTCTTACAAGTGCGTTTGTCCCATCAAATCTCCTAGATGGTACGATAATTGCAAAATTTGGATGGGTTTTGTAGTTTAACATAAAATCGATATCTTGAGTTTTAATGAATGGAATATCTTGAGGAAATACAATTGATGCGTGGAAATTATTTTCTAAGAGATATTTGTCTGCTAATGCAACTGCACTGTTAACACTTTTTTCTTTTTCATCCACAATTGTAATTGCCTTGAATTTTTTACCAATCTCTATTGCTTTTTTTTCCTTTGTAACTATGATAATTTTTTCAATTTGAGGATATATTGATATTGTGTGTAAAATCTCTTCAAGCATTACTTTGCACAAATCTTCAACTTGTTGCGGAGATAAATCTAAACGAGTTTTTGCTTTAGAGAAAGTCTTTACAGGAATTATTGCGGCTATTTTCAAATTATACGTGTACTTGTTTTAAAAGGAAATTTGCTAATGCATCCTCAGCTATTTTATTTTTCATAGTGATTTTGGTTTCAAAAACTTTCATATCTAAACTTTGGATCTTCTTTACTAATGCTTTATCTTTAGTATCTATAATTATGTTTGAACATACATCAGAATACATTTTTGCTAATCCATATGCATTTGATTCTATTCCCGCAGCTTGCATATATTTTGCAGCCGGTCCGCTAATTGCGTTATCTCCAATTAATGGACTTATTGCAACCACTTTCTTTTTTATTTTTGATAATTCTTTTCTAATCCCTTTGATTTGAAGCATTGGTCCAATTGATGTTAATGGGTTTCCTGGTGCTAAAATTACCATCTCTGCATCATGAATTGCATTTATTGCTTCAGGATTTGGACGGGCTTTATCTGCTCCAATGTATTGAATTCCTTCAACAGGATCTTTTCCTCTGTGTTTAACCCAATATTCTTGCAAATGTAATTCTCCTTTATCTGTAGTAATTCTTGTTTCAATGCTGTTATCTGTAACTGGGATGATGTTTGCAGTTACTGCAAATTTTTTACACATCCATTTTGTAATATCACTTAGATTCTTTCCATTTTTTAGCATGTTTGTTCTGATCAAGTGTGTTGCAGCATCTCTGTCTCCAACTCTAAACCATGTCTCTTCTCCAAAAACTTCCATTTGACGCAAAAAGTTGAACGTATCCTTTTTCATCCCCCATCCTCTTTCTTGATCAAGTAAATCTGCTAATCCATAAACAATAGTATC
>JAOUAY010000130.1 GCA_029860565.1 Candidatus Nitrosopumilus sp. | reverse complement strand
AGAAAATTCAGATTTTGCTTTATTGACAAGTTTTTCATCAACATCTACTGAGATTACTTTATTGGCATTCTGACATAGTAAAGGAGTTAAAATTCCCAATCCAGTTCCAATCTCAAATACGGTGTCTTTTTTTGTGATTTTAGCCTCAGAAACAATGAATTGAGCTATTGAATTTGAATTAAGAAAGTGTTGTCCAAGTTGTTTTCGCTTTATCATCTTTTAACAAAGAGATTCATCCTACTTTCTCCAGTAATTTCATCCATGATTCTTTCTGAAATGTGTTTGATTGGTTCCTTGAGTCCAACCCGTTCTTGTAAATCCTGATAGCTTTCAAATTTTTTCTTTTCCCTTTCCTCAAGCATGTTTTTCATGTAGATCTTTCCAATTCCTGGAATTAATTCAAGTGCATGAATTCTTGGAGTCAAGGGTTGTGCATTATTAAGATATTCTACAAATTTTGATTCATTTTCAGTTACAATATTTTCCACTACTGTTTCTAATTCACTTTGGGCAGATGATGAAATTTTATCATATTCCATCTTTCCTAAAACGGATAAAACTTTAGTTCTTCCTTCTTTTCCAATATAGATTTTCTCACCAATCTCAAATGTAGAATTTGGAATTCCAAGAATTTCTAAAATGGTCAACCTATTTTCGCCAATGGCTGTAACAATAATTCCATCTCTACCTCGTACAGTTTGTGACTTACCTCTTGAATTAAAATCCAAAACGTATGCATATTCATCATACTTCCTAGGTGGTGATTGTGCCCGGTGCAAAATAAAATACCACTAAAAACCTATGAATGGTCCTTAATTATTTTGAGCATTTTTTCCAAAGTTTCAGCAAGAATTAATTTTTTCCAACCAAATGTGAAGGAACGTAATTCAGCTAAACTTGTGGGTCTAATGTTAACTATTTCAACAGATTCATCTTCGGTTAAATCACATTCTTTAATCAGTTGTTTTTTCATTTCTTTTGCTTCTTTAGCATCAATTGATATGAATTTTGAAACGTAATCGTATGTCCAACGTTGAATTTGATCCATTTCTTCAACATCAACTTTACCTAAAATTTCTTTTACTTCTGAAAGAGAAATTGCTTGTTTCTTTTTTACTTCTTCCATATTATACACCGAATGGTTTTACGTGATCTAATCTAGTGATTAAAGTTTTTGATTTATTACCTAATTTCACATCAAGGATAACTGTACGTCGGCCAACTGTTGTAACAACACCAACTTTACCGTGATATCGTCTGTGTGGCAATCCTTTGTGCTGTCTAGGATCAATAATGATGAGGGCTTGTTGACCTTCTTGATATTCACGTAGCAAAAATGAGACTCCTCTAGGGGCCTTTTTTGTCATCACAGATCTAGATTTGTGCTTAAATCCATGTGAACGGCCATGAGACTTCTTAGTTGCCATGTGTGTAAAATCTTCGAAAGCCCTATTTTAAGACTTAGAACAAGATATAGGGAAATTTAGCTGATAAGATCAGTTCTAAGTTGACCGCATGCAGCTGAAATTTCAGTGCCTTTTTCGACGCGAACTGTGCAGTTTATGCCAGCTTTAGATAAGATTTGTTCAAACGCAAGAACATTATTTTCTGATGGACGCTTAAAGTCACCAGCAGTTGGATTGATAGGAATTAGATTTACGTGAGAACCATTACCCTTCAAAAGCCTAGCCAGTTCTGATGCGATTTCGGGCGAATCATTAATTCCTTCCATCAAGGCATATTCAAATGTCACACGACGTCCAGTTTTCTTGAAATAATTTCTTCCAGATTCAATAATTTCTTCAACAGAATTTGGACTTGCAGTAGGAACTAGTTTTTTACGTAATTCATTATTGGGTGCATGAAGAGATATTGCAAGGCCAATCTGTAGATTTTCTTCCGCTAATCTTTCTATTCCAGATCTAATTCCAATAGTAGAGATTGTAATATGTCGTTGTCCCAGTCCAAATCCTCTATCATGTGTTAAAATTTTTACAGCTCTAATCATCTCATCATAGTTTGTCATTGGCTCACCCATTCCCATAAAAACTAAATTTGTCACATGCTCTCCTCGTTGCTGTAAAATTTCTGCAAAATGAATTACTTGAGATACAATATGTTCAGCCTTTAGATTTGTTTCAAATCCCATTTGACCAGTTGCACAAAATACACATCCCATTGCACAACCAATCTGAGTAGATACACAAATTGTTGATCTTGGATGACCACCAATTTTTAAAGGATCATATTGCATTAATACAGTTTCTACAGAAGTATCATTAGTGAGATTAAGCAATAGTTTTGTTGTATCTTTATCATCACTTACAACTCGATGAATTTCTTTTGCTGAACCTATAGTATAACCAGCATCAATTAATTCTTCAATCATTTTTTTTGGAAGTTGTTTAATTTCTGAAATATTTTTAGGGAATTTATAATATAATGGTAATAAAATTTGATCAGCTCGATATCTAGGATAGCCCATATCAATCACTAGTTGTTCCATCTCTTCTGGAAGTAAGCGATATAGATCTGTCATTATGTATTAATAAATTCTCAAATGATATTATAATTTAATCAATGGTATAAAAAATAAAAAATTGTAAAAAGAGATTAAAAAATGAAAGAGAGAAGATTACTCTTCAATCGGTTCATAATCGAATTCAGGATCCATCATAGGTTCTACTTTAGCCTCAACTTCAGGTGTGTCTACTTTAGCCTCAACTTCAGGTGTGTCTACTTTAGCCTCAACTTCAGGTGTGTCTACTTTAGCCTCAACTTTAGGTTCTTTTGCCTTTTTGGTAGTTGATTTTTTAGTAGTCTCTTTTTTAGAAGTCTTTTTTGTCTTTTTCTCTGCCTCTTCAATATCCATAACACCTGCTTCACCAAGAGCAAAGATTACTTCCTCTTCAGGATGATGAGGGCTATCCACCATTCTAGCAATTCGTTTCTTGCCTGATTTCTTAAAGTATATTCTATAGGTGCTTGTATGTGCAACTACATTTCCACCAACTGGGCGAGTTGGATCTCCAAAGAAAACATCAGGTGATGCCATAACTTGATTCGTTGCAAGTGCAGCACAGTCGTATGTTTCTGCAATTCTTGATAACAAATGGACAAAATGATTTAGTTTTTGTTGTCTAACAGATAATGTTCCCCGTCCAAGATATTCAGCACGGAATAATCCAACTGCAGAATCTACAACAATTAATTTGATATTGTTTTCCTCAATTATTGAACCAGCTTCTTCAAGAATTAATGTTTGATGTGCACTGTTATATGCCCGAGCAACAACAATACGATCTAGAACTTTTTCTGGATCCATTTCATGAGCTTGAGCAATAGATACAATTCTCTCAGGTCTGAAAGTATTTTCGGTATCAATATACAAAACACCACCATCAAGACCACCTTCTGCTTTAGATTTTTGAACCATTACAGATAGTGTATGAGCAAATTGAGTTTTGCCACAACCAAATTCACCATAAACTTCAGTTAAAGATTGAGTCTCTATGCCACCATCAAACAGTGTATCAAGACAGTTTGTACCAGTTGTAATTTTACCAATACTTTGTCGATGTTTATAAATTTCACTTGCACTAACAAAATCTTTAGCAATTAATCCTCCTTCAACTAAATGTTGACGAGCTTTATTGACAATTTTCTCAGCAGTGTCTTTTTCCATTCCAGTTATTTCTGAAATTTCAACAGGACCTCTGACGATGAGATCCATGACGTTGTGGACACCTGCATCGGATAATTTTCTTGTAGTTACAGGACCTACGCCCTCTAAGCTATCTAATCTTAAATCTTCTACCATACCGTATAGTACGGTACCAGTACATTATAAGGTTTATGTTTTAGGGTTCTGCAAGGTTGACAGGTTTTTAAAAATAGTGTAAAATTACAGTATGATTGAAAAATTATGTAAAATCTACAGATCATAACAAAATATGAAAACCAAGCAAATTTAGGCGTAATTATAGAATTTTAGTAAGAATTAACTATCGTCTCTTTCTTCTTTGTCCAGGCTTATTT
>JAOUAY010000025.1 GCA_029860565.1 Candidatus Nitrosopumilus sp. | reverse complement strand
GGTACCCGAGGGAGTCGAACCCCCTTGTATAAGCTTTGCAGGCTCACGCATAACCGTTCTGCCAGAGTACCGTTTTAAAAAACACAAAATGAACAATTAAACTCTTTAGATTAGAATTTGTTAAATGTTTTTGAAGCTAACTTCACATCTTCTCCCTTTACCGTTTTTCTACTGGCATGCGAGGCCATATCAACAGCGCTTCTAGCAATACCCTCTGCAATCTCTTCAATCACTCTTCTTAATTCATCAGCAGATTCATCACTAACTCTTTCTGCCCCTGCTTTTTTCAAAATTCTATACATTGCAGATAATCCTAATTCGGATGATTTCATGAACTTTGTTTTAATTTTTTCCGAAAAAAGATAGCGAGTGAAAAAATATTACTAAGGAATCGATTTATACAGACTATTTTAAGAATTAATAAAGAAATGACTTGGTATTTTGATTCTCATATACACTTGTCCGATCCTGTATATTTTTCTGATATGAAATTCATCTTAAAGGAAATGGAATATTTAAAAATCAAAGCATGTTGTGTGTCAATGAATTATGAAAACTCATTGCAAACTTTAGAACTTGCAAAAAAAAATGATCTAGTTTTGCCTTTTATTGGAATTCATCCAGAATGTGCATATGATAAACTTGAAAATATGATGAATCTAATTGAAGAAAATCATTGCAATATTTCTGGAATTGGAGAAATAGGATTAGATCCAACTTATACAAATGATAATAATGATATTAAAAGACAAAATCATGTGTTTGAATCTTTGTTATCTTCTGCTGAAAAATTTAACAAACCAGTTTCAATTCATTCAAGAAAAAGTCTTGATGAAGTTTTTCAAATTATGACCTCATATAATACAAAACATGCATTATTACATTGGTTTGATGGAAATAAAAAACAACTTCAAAAAGCTATGGATATGGGGTTTTTTGTATCATATGGACCTGTAATGATTTATGCAAATGATAAACAAACATTACTGTCAAAAACTGATGAATCAAAAATCCTTGTTGAAACTGATGGTCCTGTGAGGTTTTCTAGATGCTTTGAGATGAAATCTGGGCAAATCAGCTTTATTCCTAGTGTTATTTTTTGTGCTTCAAAAATTTTGGGCAAATCATTTGATGAAATGACGTCCTTATTGGAAACTAATTCAAATTCGTTTCTTGGAATATAGGTATAAAATACCCCCTTTCATTAGACGACCAGTGGATAGGATAAAACGACTCTCATATGAGGTTCTAGATGGACACAAATCTAAATTTGGTGAAGATTTTGTTGATAACAAAAAAGCCTTGAATGAAATTTCTATCATACGTTCTAAGGGTTTGAAAAATAAAATAGCAGGATATATTACAAAATTTATCAAAAAAGAAATCCGTGAAGAAAAAGCCAAACAATCTCGAATTGAATCTTCAAAATCTGAACAACAAATGGAAGACCAGACTGATACGGTAGTTTCTGAATCTGCTATAATTGAAGAAGAAACACCTGAAACTGTTACGGAAACAGCTTCAGTAGAAGAAATATCTGAAGAGAAAACTGAATAATAAACTAAATATTAATTTCTAGGTTTTAAATTAGATTGATATGTTCACTGTAAAATTTGTAGGCGGAGCCAGGAAGTCTTTTTTAACAGAGCAATTGAAAATTGATAAATCTGATATATCTATTCAAGAATTAATTGATTTATTGTTAGTACTAAAACCTGCAGATTCCCCCAAACTTGATACTGATAATATTTTGATTGCTATAAACGGATCTGATTCTTCTGCTATGGATGGAAAATATACAAAAATAAAAAATAATGATCTTGTAAGTATAATACCTGTGATTCATGGAGGCTCATTGAAAAAAATAACTTTTGAGAGTTCTAAGAAACAAATCCAAGTAATTGAGATTAAAGGTCAAAAATCAATTAATGTAAAATTTATCGATCACCTAAGAAAAAAATATCCAAAAATTATGCTTCAAGCAATATCTAGTAATTTCATTTTAAATAACTATCATTTGAAAAAAATTGTTTTGTTATCTCTTGAGTCTAAAAAAAATGATATTTTACTTTCAAACAAATTTGAAACTGATATTCTTATGCGATTTGCATTAACCACACAAATTTCTGATGCAATAAAAAATATTGGAATTAAACCTGATACTAATTTTATTTTAATTGCAATTGGAAACAAAAAAAGTCTAAATTCATTATACCATGAATTGTTGCCAATATCTGTAAATATATTTTCGAAAAACAATGACTTGTATTTAAAAAAATATTTCAAAATAACAAAAAAACACGTTGATTCAATTTACTCAAAAAATCAACTAGAAGATATTTTAATAGAAAAAGCAGCAATATTACTCTGATATACTTCGTTTAGTCTTCTCTATGCTCAATATGTCTGATTTTTTAAGTATCGAAATCCCTGTCATGTTGCCCAAAATTTCAATTAAGAGAACTTTGTCTGGAAATTCAAGGGAGACTTTATTTTTTATTTTATCTGCAATTTTTGTAATTATTTCTTGACTAGATACATTTGAGTTTCGTTTTTCAATTGATATTCTATATGTTTCGTCATCTAAAATTTGATCAGACCATTCTACGATACTTTTTTCTATCTCTTCAATTTTTGTTTCAATGACTTTCTGTATTGGTATAATTCTTAAACAATATCTGACACTCCATGGTTCATCAAGAAGCATTTCTTTAATTTTTCTTACAACATCAATAGGATTAAGTTTTGTCTCAGCTGTTAAGATTCCTGACATGTTTGTAATTGAAACTTTAACATCAGAATCTCCAAATTCTTCTAAAATAGATGTTAATTCTTCTTCAGTTTCAGGTTCAAGATGCCTAGCACAGGTAATTATAAGATTCATAATCTCAAAATTTCCTCTTTAGTTAAATAGCCTTCACGAATAATTTTGATCTCTCTATTTTCTATTTCAATTATTGTTGATACTGCTTTACTTGTAATTATTCCTCCATCTACAAAAATATCATAATTTTGTAACTTTTTGAAACATTCATCTGGATCTGTGTATGGTGAACATCCAGAAATATTTGCACTAGTCCCAACAAGAAAATTACATTTCTTCAATAATTCTAATGTACATTTGTGATTGGGAACTCTAATTGCAATTTTATTTTTCAAATTTAATGATTTTTTTAAATTTTCATCTATTAGTTTCAGGATTATTGTTAATGGGCCTGGCCAAAATTTCTCAACTATTTTTTCAGTAAACTCGTCAATGTGACCAATTTTAGCAGCTGTTTCTTTTGAATATGCCAAAACTGGAACTAATTTTGTAATGTCCCTGAATTTAATTTCATAAATCTTTTCTACCGACTTTTTATTATATGGATCACATCCTATTCCATATACTGTATCTGTTGGAAATATTGCAATTCCTCCTTGATTGATTATTTGAGAAGCTTTTACAATTCCTTCTTTATCACAATTTACTTTCAATATTTCATCTATTCTTTTTTGTTTAATTACCATTTACTTTTGAATAACTTTTTACATTGTGCTCTTTTCATTTGAAAAATATGTCTACTCCTTCAAATTATGAATATACGGATTTTGATGAATTTAATATGTGGATGACTAGATATTTAATCCAAAATTATCTGCAAAATTTGTAAATGTGTAATATGCTTGTAAGAATTCTCTACCCGGCTGACTAATTTTATATTTATTTGAACCTTGATTATCTGTTTTTTCTAAGAGCCCCTGTGATACCAAAGTTTTCAATATTCTTGAAATTCTGGAATGTGAAATATTTGCCTTTCTAATTAGATAAGTAACTGTTGCTCCATCTTCATCTTGAAGATCATCTCTTGTTGTTGCTAGAATGTCGCTGATAATTTTCATATGTGTTCTATATTCTGCCATTTACGTTATAGACTATTCTTCTAATTTCTATGAGAGGACGTTGATATTTTCCAATATACTAAAAAGATAAAAGAATTTGACAAATTTTCAATTCTTCAAAATTTTGAGCCTGAATTAAAATTATTCTAAATCTTTATCAAATTTTATTTTAGTTAAGGGTACCTTGCTCACTGGAATGAATAATGATATCAGTCCTCCAATCTTAATTATCATTGATGCTGTATACAGGATTGATTCTGGGAATACGAATGAATACCATCCTAAAAATTCCCCTAGTGCTAAAAGTCCTAATCCCAACGAAACCCAGATTGTTCCTTTGTTTCGATTTTCAAAGTATGATAACATTGTTTCAATTGCACCATACGCTAACAAAATGAATGAAATTGATCTGAAAACATGCTCTATCTGCACAGAAGAAACTAAAAACAATGGTAAAATTCCAACTGATCTAAAGTAACTAGATTTTGGAAAAAATGATTTTATGCTATGTGAGAATGCAATGAAAAAGTACCCTATTGTTTGAATAATAATTCCTAAAGTTTGAATCCATCTTTCAATACTTCCTGATTTTATAACAAAGTCTTCTACCATATATCCTGTCCAAATAACAAAAAACCCTAAACTTATTGAAATAAATGCAATTGTCAATCTAAATAATGTTGGACTTCCAGTATTCCTAAATCCGATAAATGACATTACTCCTATAGAAAGTCCTACCAAAAATCCTACTAAATTAAGAATATTTTCTAATAAAAATTCCAATGATGTTTGAAATGTGTTAAGCTAATTATTTTAATCTGATGAATGATTTTACAATGTTGTTAATCCCATTCATCTAATGAACCTGAAGTTTGACCTTCTGTACTACCGGTATAATCTCCTAAAATATCTGAATATTTTGATTCATTATGAGCTACAAATTTTACATATTCTCCATAACTCATATCTAAATCACAAGAGCCACATTTTACTACAGAATAATCCATTGCCAATTCTGCATTTTCTTTGCATTTTGGGCATTTAATTTTCATGTTCATACATATTTTTGATAATTATTATTACTTTACATTAAGAAATTATTTTTTAATATCACGTATCAACTCAAGAACTTTGTCAATGACATTTACATGATCGGTACTGATTTCTGTTGTGATCAATAGCATGTATTTTTCATTTATTGGAAATGTAATTCGTTTTAATTTACCATATTCTGCCATGGTATATTTAGTATTGCCAAGTTTATGCTCGATATTTTTTCTAGTCTGCCATCTTTGACTTGCATAATAATGCATCATCTTGAGTTCATCATCATCAAGGATTGGTATTGTCTCTAAATCCTCCACAGATTTTTTCACCAGTGTTATTTTGAATTACTGCATAGCGAATGGTAGAATTTGTTTTCATGACATCAACATACCGTTTATCAAAGTCCAATAACTAATTCATTTATATTTATTATTAAAATTTAAATCATAAATTTTCATAATTGTATACAACATTAAAAAATATGATAGTTTTCTATGATCACAACAAAAAGATAAAAGGAGTTTATTATTGCTAATTTCTATGAGTCGCATTTGTACAAAATGTAAAAATTCTATTCTTGATAATGAGCAACTTGGAATTGTTGCTGAAAAATACCCCACTTGTAACAAATGTTGGGCTGAATGGAAAGAATATCAAGTAATGGTAATGAATGAAATGAAACTTGATATGTCAATGCTTGATCACAGAAAATTATTGAAAAAACATGAAAAAATATTTGTAGGTGTGTTGTCTCCTGAAGGCGAAGTGATAGATTATTCTAATGAGGATAATAGGAAACCTGATGAGCCTACAGGCATCTAAAATCTCAAATGTTTTTTAGCGTTATCTGGCACAACTAGCAGAATTGTTCTTTTTGAATTTTCATCTAGGTTGTTGATTATTTTTTTAATTGTATTGGCCAGAATCACTTTTTCCTTATCTTCTAATGTCAAAAATATTTCTAGAATTCCATCTATGTTGAAAGTGATTAATTTTTGTGGTGATTTTGCCACTTCTGTAATGTATGCTGAAAATAGTCCTTCTCTTTGTTCTTCTGTTAATGTTGTTAGAATTTTAAGCCATGTTTTAAAAAGTTTTGAAAAGTTTGGAAATGGGATGGTAGGACCTGCTTCTAATGCATTGTTAATGACTTCTTTTTTTTCGGGTTCAGATAACGAAAAGAATTCTATCATTCTTTTTTTTAAAATTGGATTTCTTAGAAAATCTGGTAAATTAGCCAAGTTAATTATAATATTTCCTGCAAAATTTTCCCCTACCATTAATCTACAACAATCATTGTTGAATATAAAATCATACGAAAACACTTTAGCTTAAATAAACGAATTTTAAGTTTAACAACATGACGTCCACTGTAGTTGTTGGAGGATTTTTTGGTGATGAAGGTAAAGGAAAGATCATCTCATATTTGGCAATTAAAGATAATCCAAAAATAATTGTACGTGGTGGTGCAGGCCCAAATGCTGGTCATACCATTCGAGATGGCGACAGAGTGTATAAAGTAAGAATGCTTCCAAGTGGATTTTTAAATAAAAATGCTAAAGTAATGATTGGGGCTGGAGTTGTCATTAATCCGGACGTTCTTAACAAGGAAATTCAGGATTTTGATGTAACTGGACGTGCATTTATTGACAAACATTGTGGAATAATTGAGGAAACTCATTTAGTAAGAGATTCTAAAGGTGAATTAAAAGAAAAGATTGGAAGTACTGGTTCTGGTACTGGCCCTGCAAATGCTGATAGAGCCATGAGAGTTTTGAAACTAGCAAAAGATTTTGATTCTTTATCTTCTCTCATTGTTGATGTTCCTTTGGAAATTAATTCAGCACTTGATGCAAATGAAAATGTCTTAGTAGAGGGTACTCAAGGAACTTTTCTCTCCTTATGGCACGGAACATATCCATTTGTAACATCTAAGGATGTCACCGCATCCGGAATCTGTGCTGATGTTGGTCTTGGACCTACTAAAGTAGATGAGGTCATTGTTGTTTTCAAATCTTATGTTACACGTGTTGGAACTGGTCCTCTTGACAAAGAACTTTCTCTTGAAGATGCAGAAAAAAAGGGTTGGTCAGAATTTGGCACAGTTACAGGTAGACAAAGACGTGCTGCAGATTTTGATTTTGATTTAGCTAGGCGTGCAATCATGCTCAATGGTGCAACACAAATCTCCATCACAAAATTAGATGTGCTCTTTACTGATTGTACTGGAAAAACTTCTTTTGATGAACTATCTGATGATGCAAAAGCATTCATAAAAAATATTGAAACAGAATTAAATATACCTGTTACAATAATTGGTACTGGTCCTGATGTCTGTGATGTCATTGATAGAAGAAATTAGGCTCCAAACTTTTGGATAAGTTTAATTTGATAATCTATGACCAATCTATGTGGACAATCTAAAAACCAGTGTTGATAAATTACCACGTTATATTCAAGTTAACTCAACTTTAGAATTCACTAGGCTCGTTTGTGCACTAGAGCGTGCACCACGTGTTTCTTTTTTACATGATTATGATGGAAAAAAAATTTTATCTGTACAAATGGATGTTTTAAAAGAAAAACCAATTGTATACTACACACATTTAGAAAATAATGGTCATTATCTTTGTTATGGGCTAAAAGGAGGTAAAGAAGAATCTGAAGTTGTTGATACTACTTCAGATGCTAGTAAACTCTATTCCCCAATCGTTAGAATAAAATCGCTACCTAAAACTTTACAACCTGGTAATGGAACTCTGGATAGATATCAACCTATTGAGTTGGAAGACATGTCAAGTCTAGCAAAACTTACTTGGGGTTTTGAAGAAATTCCGTTTCCACTATTTTCCTTTCCACATAATGATAAATGGTTAATTGGAGTTTTCATGAATTTTAATGATGAAGGTACATCTTATTTTTGTCATGTTGTTTTAGACATTGATCCACAAATGCCATTTTTGAAATTTTCTACTACAAATGGATCTCAGCCTACATTCGTAGAAAATCCTTCTGAACACGGGTATTCTTATATCAAAATAATAAAATTAAAAGATACACATCCACTAGTTGATTATGGCCACCTTCAAAACTAGACTCTCACAGATCTCAAAGACTAATGGCAAAGTAATTCTTGCCAATGATTATAATTTCTCTGTTAAAAATTTAGAAACAAAAACAATTCAGAACATTAAACAATTACATCCCTATCTATGTGGAGTGAAACTAAATTTCCATTTACTTCTTCCTTTGAGTGGAAGAGAAATTTTGAAAATAAATAAAATGGCTCATAGATATGGATTACAAACAATTGCTGATATCAAGCTCAATGATATTGGAAATACCAATCGAGTCACAACCGAACATCTGTGGAATTTGGGATTTGACGCAGTAATTGCAAATCCAATAATGGGTCTTGATAGTCTGAAAAGTTTAGTAAAATTTGCTCATAAAAGTGAAAAAGGCGTAATTACATTGTGTCACATGAGTGCGCCCGAGGCTAAATTGTCCTATGATATGGAAATTAAAATGGAAAAAAAACAACAATTATACCAATTATTTTTAAATTGGGCTCTAACAGCAAAAGTCGATGGAATTGTAGTGGGAGCTACATTTCCAAAAATTATTCAATATTGCTCTCAAAAAGCAAGAAAAAATTTAAGTATATTCTCTCCTGGCGTTGGTATTCAAGGGGGTAATGCAAATGAGGTAATTTTGGCTGGGACTAATTATCTAATTGTTGGTAGAACTATTTTAAATTCTAAGAATCCAATTAATGTTGCAAAAGAATTGTATCTACAAAGTATTGGAAAGTAATGTTTGTGCTTTTGTTAATACAGTTTTTGCATTATCAAATGTAGTTTTTTCCATCGATGTGTTATAATCCATCCATGCATAATTTTGATGTTCATGTGAAATCTTAACATCTTCGGTTTTTGTTTCAGCTAAGAAAAATACTACTTTTTTATTAACTAGCTCACCTTGATACTGAAAATTATATTCAATCCATTCTTCAAAATTTTCTAAGAATGTAATGTCTGTGATTCCTGTTTCTTCTTCAGTTTCTCTAATTGCTGTTTGATGAGTTGATTCACCTTTTTCCATTTTTCCTTTCACAAAATCCCAATGTCCTGATGGATAATGTAAAAGTAAAAATAATTTTTTTGATTCCTCTTTTCTAAATAACACAATTCCTGCAGACGTCTCTTCAATCATTTCCCTAACCTTCTTTTCCTCTCCTGATAAGTCCTAATCGCCCTCATTAAATCTATTTTTCTAAATTCAGGCCAAAAAATATCCATAAAAATTAATTCACTATATGCACTTTGCCACATAAGAAATCCACTTAACCTCTTCTCACCTGAGGTTCTCAAAACCATATCTGGAGATGACTGTGGTAAATGTGATGTGTATAAATTTGATTCAATTTCTCTCTTGTTGATATCTTCTATATTGAGTGTTCCATCTTTAATTTTTATTACTATTTTTTTTACAGCATCTACTAATTCATTTTGTCCACCATATGCTAATGCAATATTTAGAAAATGTTTATCGTATTCTTTTGTAACATCATCTAATCGTTTTAGAACTTCTTTGATGGATTCTGGAAGTAATTCAGTTCTTCCAATAGCTTTAACTCTCATTTTACTTCTATGGATTCTAGGATCATTGAATAATTTCTCTAGTCTGATTCGGATTAGTTCATAAAGATCTACTAACTCTTCATTATTTCTGTCTAGATTTTCTGCTGAAAGTGCATATAATGTGACAATTTTTATATCAAATTCTTCACACCAATCAAGAAGATTTTCTACGGCATCAGCTCCTTTCCAATGTCCTTTTTTTGGAATTGATAATTGTCTTTTAGCCCATCTTCTGTTCCCATCTAAAATTAGAGCAACATGATTTGGAATGTCGCCATTTTTAATTTCATTTTCTAATCTTTTACCATATATTTTATAAAGTCCAGATAGATGAAATATCAAATCTATTATCTTGCTAATGTTTTATCACCATTTGATGACTTGTGTATTGTTGAAGATATCAGTGTTTTTCAGAAATTGATTTTAATAATTCAGAAAAGATTGAATTTAATCTGAAACCATTTCTTGATCTTTATGCTTCCTATATTTTTTAAAGAGAATTGTGGCTGAAACTAATGTTACCGCTAATCCTCCTAACAGTGATGGAATCAAAGTAAGTGAAGGCTCGTCGTAAATCATTATATTTGTAAATTGAATTACGGTTGGATATAGTGATGCTAAAACAATAAGTCTTAAAATATCACTAATTTGCCTTGGAATTTCACCCATCCAATTACTAAGCAATGTTCCTGCAAATATCGACCCCATTCCAATCCATAAAATTGGCAATACACCAGCAATAAATTGCCCTACTATTACTTTGTCCGTAATTATTGTAATTAACTGCATATCTGATTTAATTAATTCTGGATCTACTGAACTAACACCAGATGGAACTGATGAAAGAATTAGTAAAATACCTGCTACCATTGTAAACATTCTGATGAAACCCATCGGAGTTGGTTTTGACCAATTCGACCATATTCTATCAATGTCAAATGCTCTAATCAAGAATGCTCCGCCCAAAATGCTTACAAGAACTGCAAATATCTCTGCAGTATAACCAAATACAGTTGCAACTCCTCCAATTAACAAAAGAATTCCTGGAACTCCTAAAAAAAATTTTGAATATTTTGAGTCATACGCAAGCATTTTTAGATATTTTCCAAAAACTGCATACGAATATTCTACACTTCTACTAACTTTCATTACCACACGTTGTACAGATACCACTGGTAGAACATTTTGAATTACTGGAATAACACTTTCATCATCTTCACCATCTGAAACTATTACTGCACCATTTGCAGAAAATTCCTCTAAAACTTTTTTTGTTTCAGCCAGAATTTTTTCATCAGCTTGAACTCCTCTATTTTTAACTCCTGCAACTGTAATTACCTCGACTTGATATCCTTTACTGATTAAATCTTCATATGTTTTAATTGCTGCAAAAATAGAATTTGAATCTGCATCTTCCGGATCTTCTAATGCTAATCTTTGTGCTGCCTCAATACATGCATCTCTACCGATAACCGGTGTGATAATTCCAGCTTTTTCACCCACATCATTATCTCTGTCAATGCAAATTACAAGCAATTTGTTTGCTGTAGATGCATTAACATCTTTTTCAATCTTGTCTGTTTGTTGAGACATTGTAGTTTTATCACAGAATTGCTTTTTAACGATTTCCAACCATCATGATTAGTAAAATCTGGTTTTGAGGCTAATCTGGTCTTGATTGATGAGAAATTTTAACAAATTCTTTAGATTCCATCTTCAATAATTCTATTTTTTTTAAAGTTTTATTCATTTCATCTTCAGTACTTCCATTTTCAATCAAATTAGCCAAAACTTTTGTCTCTAAAATATATGAATTAAATTTCTTCATAGCATCCATATAGTTAATGTAACTAGCCTGCCAATCTTCTGATGGCTTTGATGTCACAAATTCACTTATTTGTGCAGTTACTTGTGATGATGTTACTTCAGTTATTGCAATATATTTTTGCGGAGTAATTTTTCCATTACGCAAATTTTGATACTCGATATCAATTGATTCTTCTAAAACTTCATGGATATTTTGTACTCCATCCAGGTAACCTTCGTAATCAGATACAACAAACGTAGCTTCATAATCTTGTGGAATAACCCATAACAAAAAACTTGCACCTGTAATTCCAGCCAATATTGTTACCGTTACTAGTATTCCTTTTTTTGACACCATTTTGTTATTTTACTATTTAGGGAGTTTATAATTGATAATATTTCACAAATCTATCATTTACTAAACAAATGTTAAAAAAAACATATAATTTAATGATCCCAACCATAATTTTTTAAAAAATAGTTGTATTATTTGAAATTTTTCATAGATTTTTTTTTTGAATACTTAAAAAAATTTACGCACATCTAGTCTATAGTGAATTAATTTTCACAGCCTCTTCCTAAATACCCCCAAGTTTGATAAATTCCATAATGGTTCAAGCATATTGCGTAAAATGCAGAGCAAAAAGGGATGTCAAAGATCCCAAAGAAACTACATTAAAGAATGGACGTCCTGCTGTAAAAGGTACGTGTCCTACTTGTGGAACTAATGTATTCCGTATTGGTGCAATGCCAAAAGAATAATCTCAAACAAAAGTTCACACGATTTCCCTTTTTCAAAACCAATATAGGGTCTACCATGCATCATTTTTTAGTGACTAAAACAGATTATGAACATCTACTCAAACGTATTCAAAATAAACTGGGTGATACAGATAAAGAATCTCAGACTAGATTTGAGCTTCCTGTTGTAGATGTAATGTGGGAAGGACAAAAGACGTTTTTACGTAATTTTTCTGAATTCCCAAAGATTCTTCGAAGAGATCCTGACAAAGTTCTCCAATACCTTTCAAAAGAATTTGCAGTTCCTGCAGAGAGACTTGGTGATAAGGCTATGTTTGTTGGAAGAAGAGCTCCAGATGATTTTACAAGATTATTTCAAATTTATGTAAAAGACTATCTTGAATGTCCAACATGTAAAAGTCCTGATACAAAAATTCTTAAAGAAAACAGAATATCATT
>JAOUAY010000129.1 GCA_029860565.1 Candidatus Nitrosopumilus sp. | reverse complement strand
AGACTAATCAGGGCTCAGTTGAAATGATTTATGATGAGGGGTTTCGTGGTGAAAATCCTCTTTTGAGGGCATCTGAATTCCTTACATCCAATTTAGGCATATCTGGTTTAGTTTTACGTTCAATAATTACTCTACGTGAAAAATCAAAATGATTTTACCACAAATTGCCTTGTTTCTTTAATATTATTTTTGCGTCCTTTGAAACAGTATCTAATGTATGTGAATCGTAATTTGCATTTGTAAAATCTGTGGATGTGAGAACTGCACCTTCAAAATTTGTATGTCTAAGATTCACGCCGCTTAAATTAGCTTCACTCAAATCTGCATTTCTCAAATCTGCATAAAACAAGTCTGCACCTCTAATGTCTGCACCTTGTAAATCTGCGCCATACAATTCAGCATCCCATAATTTTGCATTTGAAATATTTGCTCCTCTCATATCAGATCCTCTAAATTTTACATAAAACAAGATTGTCCCACTCAAGTCGGCCCCACTGAGGTCTGTGCAACTCAAATCTGCATTATGAATGTCCCTATTTTTAAGATCAACTCCTTTCATGTTAGTATCTGACAGGTCTCGTCCAATCAAATCTTCATAATCAAAATTAACTTTTGAGAGATTTCGTTTTCTAAAAACATCTGACGGATTCATTGTATGTTATAAATTAATAAAATTAGTACATTTGAATTTAGATCTAAAAAGAATGACTATGCCTATTATTTATTGAATAATTCTAATTCTTGTAGGATTTTACCCATGGAATGTTTCCATCGTCTCATTTCATCAATATCATGCGGTCTGTTATTTTCTAATTCTTTTTTTTGTTTGAGTAATTCCTGATGCCTTTCATTGTCAATTTTTTTACCACGCACACATGTTGTCTTTTACATTTGAATAAATTCCTATTTGCTCACCTCGCAAATCTTGTTTTTTGTCACATGACGTATCTGTCTTTTTTTAACTTGATGACGCCTCAAAATATTTCTATTTTGGCAATTTATGGCATTTTTTGAGAATCGTATATTTATGCCATTTTTAGCATGTTTTAACATGCGTATATTGCAATTGCATTGTGATCATATTGAATATACACCTACAAAAAAGGAGATAAAGTCAGCTGAGGATGTTGAAAATCCTCAAACTCAAAGACTCGAAGAACTTGTAGTTGTATTTGTTGCAATAGAGGATGGGGATGATTCTTCAGTTGCACAAAATGCAATATCTCAAATTAAAAATTCTATGGAAAAGATTGGTTGTAAAAAATTATTGTTATATCCTTATGCTCATCTCAGCTCTAACCTAGCAAAGCCATCTGTTGCAATGAGTCTGCTTAAAGAGATGGAAGAAAATGCCTCTGATCTTGATGTATCTCATTCTCCATTTGGCTGGACAAAATCTTATAAAATTCAAGTAAAAGGACATCCACTTGCTGAAAGCTCAAAAGTTGTCATAAAAGATTCAGCTAATTCAAAACCTGATGAAGAGATAACCTCTGATGCCCTAAAAGTAGAATCCAAAATTCGTTCTTATTGGAAAATACTTTCTCCTGATGGAAAAATGACCAACATTGGAGATTTTGATTTTTCAAAAAATAAAAAATTAGAAATTTTGGCAAAATATGAATCGGCAAAAATACGTAAAGTTGATCAACCTCCACCACACGTTGCATTGATGAAGAAAATGGGAATATCTGATTATGAACCTGCATCTGATTCAGGCAACATGAGATTTTATCCTAATGGCAGATTGATTAAATCCTTGATTGAGCGTTATGTTACTGATAGAGTGAAAGAATATGGTGGATATGAAGTTGAAACTCCAATCATGTATGATTCTGAACATCCCAGTATGGTTAGTTACTTTAATCGATTCCCTGCAAGACAATACAATATCGATTCAGAAGGGAAAAAACTTTTTTTGAGATTTGCTGCATGCTTTGGTCAATTTCTTATGGCAAACCAATACCAGCTATCCTACAAGAATTTACCTTACAGACTCTATGAGCTCACACGTTATAGCTTTAGAAGAGAACAATCCGGCGAACTTGTTGGTTTAAGACGCCTAAGGGCATTTACCATGCCTGACTGCCATGCTTTTTGTAAAGACATGGATCAAGCAGTTGATGAAATAAAGGTCAGATTCGATCTTTCTCAAAGTGTACTTCGTAATCTTGGAATTAATGACACTGACTATGAAATGGCAATCAGATTCACTGAGGACTTCTACAATGAAAATAAACCTGCAATACAGGAATTAGTAAAGAAACATGGAAGACCTGTATTGGTTGAAATGTGGAAAGAGAAATTTTTTTACTTTGTTTTAAAATGGGAGTTTAACTTTATTGACGGTCTTGGAAAGGCTTCTGCATTATCTACAGATCAGATTGATGTTGAAAATGGCAATAGGTATGATATTGACTTTGTCGATGAAAATAATATAAAACAACATCCAATCATCTTACATAATTCTCCTAGTGGTGCAATTGAAAGAATCATTTACGTATTACTTGAAAAAGCCGCAAAAGATTCTTACGAAGGTCGAAAGCCACAATTCCCTCTGTGGTTGGCACCAACTCAAGTTAGAGTCATTCCACTTAAAGAAGAATTCCATGAATTTTCTGAAACGCTCAGTGATAAGATTTCTACAAATAACATTCGTGTTGATATTGATGATCGAAACGAAAGCATTGGCAAGAGAATTCGTGAAGCTGAAAAAGAATGGATACGATACATTTTGGTAATTGGCGAAAAGGAAGCAAGCTCACAAAATCTCAGTATTCGAGATAGGCAGACTGGCAATGTTCGAGAATTATCTTTTGATGACTTCATTAATGAAATTAATGAGCAAACTAAAGGAAAACCCACAACTGGTTTGAATTTACCTCGACATCTCTCAAAGCGACCAAACCTGATGGTGTAAAAATGAGTTTTCTTGAATTATACATGAATAAAAATCCGATGATCACAGCATCTGATGATGATTCTGAACCTGTGGCTACCGTATTCGGGATTCCTTTTGATTCCACTCACTCATACAAACCTGGATGTAGGTTTGGTCCTGATGCAATTCGTGATTCTTTTAACAATATTGAGATTTTCCATCCTGATCTAAAGATAGATTTGGAAAATGTGAATATTGAAGATTTGGGAAATACTCGTCATACTGTTGTTGCATCTGAAATGATTGATATGGTAAAAAAAATTACTGCAGAGCTTGTTTCAAAGCAAAGGCAGCTATTCATTTTGGGCGGTGAGCACTCTATCACATATGGTACGTATACCAGTTTTCCAAAAGAAACTGGATATGTGGTCTTTGATGCTCATTATGATTTAAGGGATGAATTTGCAGATATCAAATTAAGTCATGCATCTTATTTGAGACGAATTGTTGAAGAAAGAGGTTCTGAAAATATCTTACATGTTGGTGCAAGAGCTTTTGTTAAGGAAGAATTGGAGTTTCTTACAGATAATAAAATCAAGACAATCTCCGATAGGGAAATTCGAGATGGAAAGGGCCCGAATCTTCTAAAAGATCATGTATCTACTTTTGATAGGATTTATTCTAGCTTTGATCTTGATGTGTTGGACCCTGCTTTTGCACCTGGCGTGGGTAATCCAGAAGCTGTCGGCATAACTTCCAGGGAACTCTTTGACATGATTCACATATTTGATGAAACAAAGGTTATCGGCGTTGATGTTGTAGAACTTAACCCATATCACGATAATGGCTCTACTGCATCTTTAGCAGCAAAAATTATTTCTACTTTAATTGCAATGAATTTATCTCAAAATAATTAATTCATTTTAAAATTTCATAAATATTGCAAATAATATTCCAAAAACAACTATTCTCTAAATTGTAATTTTAATTGATATGTCTAACCTTGTAATCCTCCTAAATTTGATATTTTATATCTCCCGTATTTTCATGTGTAATTTGGAGGATTTTGTAAAAAATTTACGCATTATCACACGGATTTACTCCTGTTCACTTTATTAGATGGTATTTTGAGTGTATCACGTGCTAAATAATCTGAGAGAGACTTTACGGCCTGTCCTTGAACAAATTGGAAAAGGGTTTGCAGCCACAGGTCTGTCT
>JAOUAY010000024.1 GCA_029860565.1 Candidatus Nitrosopumilus sp. | reverse complement strand
AGCACTTACTGAAAAATTCATCTCAACGCCAGCAAATGTAGCTCAAAGAGCATTAGAACAATTTGTTCCAGGCGGAAGTGCAGATCCTCGCCTCTACAAAGATGCAAAAGGATCAATCATGATTATTGGTCCAGACCTTCCTATCGGAAGAAAAGTGACCGGAACCCAGAGAGCTCAAGTGGAAGTATTTAGAGGGGCATTAAGGCCGTTTACAACAACTGTCAATCAAGAACTAAGCGATGTTCTAAAATCACAAATCAGAATGTTTACAGTTTTCCCAGGTTCAGTAACAGGATCAGAGCCAAACAATCAAAGAATTGCAGAAGCATTTAATTTTCTAGTATCAGATAGTTCTGCCTCGTCATCAGAGATAGTTTTCTGTGTAGACGAAATAAGGTAGTAATGAAAAAATTTTCTGAACTAAAAGTAGGAGATTCATTTTATTCTACATGTAGCATATCAGATAAAGAATTAGAAGAATATTTGAAATTTTCAAGAGTTAGAAATGCATTCTTAAAAGATAAGAGAAAAGGAGAACAGCAATTAGTTTCCGGAAGGGCAATTCTGTCAAGAATGGAAGGGGAATTTACACGACTAAATCAAATTTATGGGAATGACATTATTTTTCTTGGAACCGACGGAGATGTAGAATGGGAAAATAGAAACACACGGTTTCTCAAACCGTTTTACACAGATCAAGTTTTAAAATTAAAATTCACAATCTCACAAAAAGAAGACGTCGATGAGGAATTTGGAAAAATCATGATAAATTATGAAGGAACAACACAAGATGAAGAGATCATAGTACTTTCCAAAAAAAACATCTACAGAATCAAAAAAGAGCCTCCTAGATAAAATTAAAACAGATTACTGGTATTCAAGTTCATCATCATTTCTTCGTGACGGCCTTATTGGAGCACATAATATTATGATAAAGACAATTTGTAGAATCAGTATTTTTACATAAACGTAGAAATCACACCAATAAGGCACAAGCAAAAATATAGAATGGCTAACTTGGTCCATCAGTCATAAGATCCTTAAGATCTAATGAACAATACATTACAAAATTAATACTAAAAAATATCAAAATTAAAATCCAAATAAATTAGAATTTCCAGATAGAGAATCAAGAAATAACTTTCCAGCAGCAATCAAAATTACCACAGTAACAAGGATTTGCAGATACCTCTCTTTAACGTCCAAAGACAATCTTGCACCAACTAATCCGCCAATAAAAGAGCCAATTGCCAGCAATCCTGCTTGAAAGAAATCAGGATGTCCCAATATACTATGTACAATAACTCCCGACAATGATGCAAATAACAATATCAATTGCGATGTAGGTGCAGCTTTTTTCATAGCCATTCCCATTCCAACTACCATTAACGGAACAAAGATAATTCCACCTCCAATTCCAAAAAAAGAAGAAATTACACCTGCAAAGAAACTAGCACCTACCGCAAAAACTGCCATTTGTTTTGATAAAGTTTTTTCCTTAGTTTCAATTTTTTTTCTTAAAAAAATATAGCCAGCAGATGCAATCAATACAAAGCCGAACAATATTTTAAAAATATCAGGTGCCACATCGTTGGAAATTACTGCACCCAATACCGTTCCAGGAATTGTGAGCAATCCAAGTTTTATCCCCAATGAAAATTCAATTCTCTTTTGTCTAGAATATGAAATTGTAGATGCAGTTGCATTACTCAATGCGGCAAAAAGACTATTACTTGCTGCAACAGTCGGAGGAAATCCCAGAAAAGTTAAAACAGGAACTACAATTATTCCACCTCCAAGACCAATCATAGAACCTAGAATTCCAGCAACAAATCCTAATAGAATTATCCATAATTGATCAATCATAGTAATTGAAAATCATTTGGAGATATTGTATATTACATCTTGTGTTAGTTTATTATGAGAAATTTCCAAAGATACCCATTTTCATTAGTAGTGATTTCAAGTAGTATTGGTTTTTCATTCAAACCATTTATTGTGGATTTACTGGTAACGGATGTATTTTCAAGATGATGTAAGTTTGCAGCATCAATCCAGGATGAAACAGATTCAAAATTGCCTGGTTTTTTCTCATCCCAGCAATCACAGATCACAGATTCAATCATAGAATTTACAATAATTTTGATATCCTCAAGTTGAGATGCAGAAGAATCACTTTGTATTACCCCAATCATATATTCAGGGAATGCATTATTACCAACCATCTGTATGTTTCCCAGATACTGACCTTCAGAATTCAATAATTCTGTAGAGGTACAATATTCTATGGAATTTTGAATGAATTCATCTGAAAAAAATGTACAGTATGTATCAATAGAAAATCCATTTAATTTTAAAGGAGATGACATTTGTATGTTAAACAATCCCAGATCATGCTGCAATTCCTTGTTTGTATCAACATAAGAGAGGGAAAGAGTATTTGAAGACGATGAGATACGATCGTCATTATAAGGCATTAAAATATAAAAAAACAAAATCACAATTGCAATTATTGTAATAGACGGAATTAGAATAACCTTATTCATCAAAAACATTTGAAAAATATTCCAACATAAGGCTTTGTAATGTCAAATCGAAATTATGCTCAATACAGAATCTTTTGTGATGTTATTTTGATCAACAAAACCAGATGTCACTTCAAGAACATATAGTGCTTCTCCATCAGGGACAACACTCTGACAGGTCGTTATTTCTAATGCAGTTTTACAGGGGGGAACATTTTTTTCTATATGCACCACTTTTCCATCATAATCAAACCAGATCATATCTAGAGAAAACTGCATGTTCAACATCCAAAGAGAATAAAGTCCAGGTTCCTGAAATACAAAAATCATCCCTTGATCATAAGGCAATTGATCTTGAAACATCAATCCGCGAACACGTCTGGGTTCGGAATCTGCAATTTGTACTTCAAGAGGAACATCATCCACCATGACAGTGCCCCTTGGGAATTCAACGGATTCTAATTTACTATCACTTGGAAGAGTCATCAATCCAACGGCACCAATAATTACAGCGGCAATAGTAACAGGAATTAGCGCCTGTGCCCTAGTTGTCATAGTGGAATTTGTTCCAATCCTTTTAAAAACTAAAGGAGATCAAATTACAGAATTCTTAAAGTCCCTAATTGAGGACATTGTATTTTTTGTCTGATGACCAACATCATGCAGTGTAGACCCATTATATTTTTTATCAAGATAGCGCCCTGCAACTATCATCGGACCTCCAATTGCACATGTAATACCAGTAGGTTCAGGAATCCATAACATTAAAAATCCAATTTTTTGGAGTTTTTTGCCTGGTGCAGGAGCTTTTTGAAGTGCACCTAATGAATTTGCAGTATGTTTATCACCAATATTTGTAATTTCAGAATACAAATTTGCTCTGCGTTTAGCTGAATCAGAGAATTTTCTCAATTTATCTAGACGTTCCTTTAGGGGATCAACCATTTCATTGTTAATTTAGAAGAAATTAGATAACAAACAAAGATCAACAACGGTCACTTTCAAGTCAACAAAGAGTAGCTAAAATCAACTGAAAAGACACCCAATTATATTAGATTTAATACAGTAACAAAGACCACATGAAAATCAAAAATTCTAAAAGATTGGACTCTATCAAAGCAGCCCATCAATTAGAAAGAACTCGTTCAAGTACACGAAAGGAGGATTATTTAGAAATAATTGCAGAATTAGTAGAATTAAAAGGATATGCTACAACATTAGATATTTCAAGATACATGAATGTAAGCGCACCCAGTGTCACCAAGATGCTTCAAAGATTAGATGAAAATGGATTTTTGGAATATGAAAAATACCACGGGATCAATCTTACAAACAAAGGAAAACAAATTGCAGATGGCATTAGACAGAAACATGGAATTTTGCTAGAATTTTTTGAAATTTTGGGAGTAGGTTTTGACACTGCAAACCAAGATACAGAAGGGATAGAGCATCATCTGAATCCAAAAACAATTAAACAGTTGAGAAAATTCATTACTTTTCTCAAAGCAAACCCAAAAATAATCGACGATTTTAAAAATCTTTAAGAAATATCCGAATGTCGTTTTGCGAAGATGAAAGATCCATAAGGTTTCTTGCAATGTCTGAGCGTTTTGGAATTTTGATTTGCCCTTTTTTACCAATGCGAACCGATGAAATAAATTTTCCATTTACATGGATATCGGCATGCATTGAAGTATAATCCCTATTTACTATTAGAAGTAAAGCAGTTTTTGATTCTGAAAAAGTAAACGGAATGTCGTCAGACATGGGTGGTAATTCATCAGCATTTTTTTGAACTACATCAATGTGTACTTTGAGATATTTTTCAATTTCACTAATGTTTGATCCACCTCGTCCTATGATGGATGCAATATACCGTTCATCTACCAGTACTTTTACTCGGTTATCGGATAAAATTTCAACTTCCACCCTAGGATCATATCGTTTGAAAGTTTCTCTTATCTTATCTTCAGCAAGTTTTTCAATACCAACCTTGTCCACTTTTTTTCCAACTGGGACAATCACATTCTCCTCTCCAAACGTGTAGATTTCATGCTCTAAAACATTGTCTTCAAAATTTCGGATTTCAATAACAGGTCTTGCAAGATCAGACTCAGTCATCCCAGTAGGCACTTTGACTTTTAATTCCAAATCATATACTTTTTGAATTCCGCCATCTCTTACAAAAACCACAGTATCCAAAATATTTGGAATTATTCCAAGTTCAATTTTCCCTATAAAACGCTGGATTGCGTCCAGAGGAGAATTTGCATGGACCACCCCAACCATCCCTACCCCGGTCAACCGTAAATCAGCAAACGTACCAAAATCCTCCCTTCTCCTTACTTCATCAAAAATTGTGTAATCAGGCCTTACAAGCAATAGAATATCAGCAGTGTTGTCGAAGCTTCCATCTAATTTACTATATTGAGTAACTCCAGGATCAACTTGCAAGTCTCGTGGAGATTCAAACGTTTTGACAATTTTTCCTTTATTGTGATAAAAATTGGCAAGACCAGATGCAAGAGTACTTTTTCCAGAACCGGGCGCACCAGAAATTACAATACCTTCCGCACTATCAGAGAAACGTCCCATCAGTTTTTCTGAGATAGTATAATCATCAAGGGATAGTTTTACAATCGGATGAACAATTGTAATCTCAAAAGATTCAGAGAATGGAGGATATGTAATAGCTATCCTATAATCATCATGTTGAACTACTGATGCCCCAGTTTTCGATATTTCCAGCGTACTAGAATCTGAAATATTTACAATCTCCAATATTTGTGATGAGATCATTTCCAAATAATCTTTAGTAAGAAGGTCATCGCTAATCTTTGTCAGTAAGAAGGCTCCAGGTTTGCCCTTTTTTGCCAAAGGATATTGATTTTCTTTTAGATGTATGCTCATAGTTTCAGAATCAAAAAATTTAAGAAACTCCAAGGATTTGTTTTTAATTTCAGATTTAAGGAATACTACACCTACACCTTCAGCCTGGGCTACCAAATATTGTACACGGTCAGAAGTATAAAGAATTGCATCATTTTTCTTAGCCATGTCTACAATCAAAGAATCTATTCTTCCACTACCTGCAAGCTTAACGTCATCAGACGAAGGGTGTGAACCAGATACAATCACATTCAGCCCATAACTGCCAGATAGTGATTTGAGCTCTTTAATTTTCTCCAAGCCAATGAATCCTTGCTCTTTTTTCTTTGAAGCTTGTGATTGTAATTCATCAAAAACAGATTGAGGAATAATAATTTCAAAATTCCTTATCGATCCAGATTCTATTTGAGACACTAGATTACCATTGATTATAACGCTTGTATCAGCTACAATTTTTGACAAATTTTAAATCAATTTTTGAATAACCTAATACCCTAAATTGCTTTCTTAAATTTATCAATCAGACATTTCGTAAGAGTTCTCACAATAAAATTCACAATAGCGTTCAAAATCAAAAAGTCATCTTTTCTTATACAATTCTAAAAGAAACATCAGAATAGATGTCTGCACTAAATTCTGCTTAAAGAAAATAAACTTTTAGAACTAAAATCTCTCACTCTCTTGAAAAAATGTAGATGCCTACATACAAAACATGGAAAAAGAACATCTAAAAAACAAAGAGTTTTATGAAAATTGTACTAAATATTTTGAATTTTTACGTAAAAAAGGCATGACAGACTATGATTTTGAAGATGAATACTACTTCACCATGCCTGCAATTTCAAATCACTAAACAACAGAAGATTTACGAACCACTCAGAATTTCATAGAATATGGATTCAAGTTTACAAGATTTTGCAGATAAAGCAGTAAATTATGCAAAAAAGTCTGGAGTCCAGTACTGTGATGTAAGAGTAGAGCAACAAGAGAAAAAATTAGTGCTGATAGAAAACAATCAGATAGATCACATTAAAACGAATAATGATAAAGGTATAGGAATCAGAATAGTAAAAAACGGAGTATGGAGTTTTTGTTCAATTACAAATCCTCAATCATTTAATCAAATCAAAGAAGCAACAGACAATTCGATTAGAAGCGCCACATACAATAAAAAAAATGAAAAGAATGAAATTGATCTTTATCCAAATGTTGCAAACAAAACTGAAATCAATTTTCCAATTTTGAAAAAACCAGGATTAGATGAATTGATCAAGATAGGATTTGAATGCAATGAAATTATTTTAAACACACCAAAAATAATCAAATCAATCATCAATCCATGGTATACAGTAAATTCAAAATATTTTGTAAACAGTGAAGGTTCAGAAATTCTGCAAAATTATACAGATACAGTAATAGACATGATTGCAACATCCCACGAAGTAGGATTGACACAGTCGGTAAACATAACCGAAGGGGGAAGAGGAGGACTAGAACAAATCATCAACAATGAAAAGGTTTTTCAGAGTGCAAAAGATATTGCATCAAAAGCATCACAGTTAATTAATGCAAGACCAGTCAAAGAAGAAAAATCAATAGTTGTGATGAATCCAGATTTTGTATCTTTACTAACACATGAAATACTTGGACACCCGTCAGAAGCAGATAGGGTACTAGGAAAAGAAATGGCATGGGCAGGAGGTGCATGGTGGAAAGGGAAAATTGGAGATAGGATTGGTTCAGAAAATCTAAATGTATTTGATGACCCGACAATAAAAGAAAGCTTAGGGTGGTATTATTTTGATGACGAAGGAGTTGAAACTAAAAAAACAACTCTTGTCGAAGATGGAGTTTTAAAAAACCACATGCAAAATAGAGAAACTGCGCAAATATTCAATTCCAGCCCTACAGGAAATATGAGGGCAACAAATTATCGATTTATGCCTTTAATTCGCATGGCATGCACATGTATAGGAAACGGAGATTGGAATGTAGATGAGATGATAAAAGAAGTGAAACACGGCTACCTAGTCTCAAACATGAAAGTACCTTCAATTGATATGAAACGATATAACTGGAGCATATCATGTCAATACGCACAAAAAATTGAGAATGGAGAGATTACAGATTTGCTAAGAGACGTGATCGTGATGGGAACGGCTCCTGAATTCTTTGAATCAATTGATGCATGTGGGAACGATTTTACGGTCAGGCCAATTACAAATTGTGGTAAAGGAGATCCAATGCAATCAATGATTATGGGAAATGGTGGACCAACCATAAGGGGTACTGCAACAATAAAGAGCGTAGTCTAAAATGAATAAAAAATTAGAAACCATAAGACAAAATGTCATAGAATGCACAAAGTGTGAACTTTCAAAAACTAGGATTAAATCAGTTCCAGGTAAAGGAAATTTTCAATCAAATGTGATCTTTGTAGGAGAAGCACCTGGAAAAAATGAAGATGAAAATGGAGAACCATTTATTGGAATTGCAGGAAAAAAACTTTCGATTGCACTTGAAGAGGCAGGAATTTCAAGAGAGGATGTATACATTACAAATATTGTAAAGTGTAGACCGCCAAAAAATAGAATTCCAAATACAATTGAGAGAAGTACATGTCAAGAATATTTAAAAAAAGAAATATCAATCATCAAACCAAAAATTATTTGTATTTTAGGAAATACCGCATTTAATTCTCTTTTAGGAGGTTCTGAGATTATAAAATTCAGAGGTAAATTAGTACGAAAAGATGATCAACTGTATTTTCTAACTATTCATCCAGCCGCCACAATTTACAATCAAGAATTAATCAGAGTACTAAAAAGCGACATTGTAAAACTATTTCATTTAATCACAGAGTTAAAGAACAACAAAGAAGTTCAAATAGATATTGACTATTCTTCCTAGAGAGTTTTATTCAAAAGACACAATCAAAGTTGCAAAAAATCTCCTGGGAAAAAAGATCATCAGAAAAATAGGAAGACACGAAATATCAGGAATAATTACAGAAACTGAAGCATATAGACACAAAGATGACCCAGCGAGTCATGCATTTAGAAAAATTACAGAAAGAAATAAAATTATGTTCGAAAATGTGGGTTTTGCTTATGTTTATTTTACATATGGAATGCATTTTTGCTTTAATATTGTAGCAAAAAACCCCAAAGTTGCAGCAGGTGCAGTACTTATTCGCGCAATCAAGCCTGAAAAAGGTATTACAATCATGCAAGAAAACAGAGGTAATACAAGTTTAAAAAATCTTGTAAATGGACCTGCAAAACTAGCACAGGCCCTTGCAATTACCAAAGAACATTACGGTATCGACATAACAAAAAATTCCAAATTGTATATTTCTGAAGGCATAAAACCAAAGAAGATAATTGCATCACCAAGAATAGGAATAAAAGAAGCAACAGATAGATTATGGAATTTTAAAATAAAAATTTAATCTTTATTGTTTTCATCTAAAGTCCATGGGGCAAATTTGCCCATGATTCTCTCCCAATCCAATTTTAAAAGTAATACTATAACTGCAGTCATCACTGCTCCAAAGATAGCAATTCCAATGTATATAGGAGTTGTATCATCGACATTTTCCAAGAAGGGCTCTATGAAAGACAATCCAACATAATGTGAAATAAAAACTATGACGTAACTAAGAACAAGTTTGCCTGCAAGTGTTGCAATAAAAAATCTTTTTGGATTATATTTTGCTAATCCTAACGGGACAAATATGATATCATCAGGCATCGGCGTTGCTGCAGCAACAAATGCAGCTGCGGCACCATATCTTTTAACCAATCTTTCAAATGGGCGCATTCTTTTTCTAGTTTTTGCATTCATGATTTTCCGTCCGCCGAAACTGATAAAAAATATGATTTGTTTTGCGACGGTAGCTGTGATTGCAGATATGAGTGCTAAAACATGCAAATCGTATTGATTGCCAACAGACATTGTAGCAAGAAACAAAAATCCAGGCAGTGGAACAAAGGGAATAAGAGAACCAAAAAAATTGACTAGAGCTAAAATCAGATACCCATCATCAGGAGCAAATGGAAAAATATCACTAAATTCCACAAATCAAACTATTTTTACGCTTTATTTAATTAAATCTAGAAAATGAAAGCGGCAATTCATTAAAATATCATCTTTTTAATATTCTGTTAGATGTCAAAAAAGGATTTTGAAAAGATTTGTGATACCATTGCAACAATTAGCCCATATATCAGATTTGTAGGTGTGATTGGTGAAAGTGGAGAATTATTTGCCTATAAAAGAAGACCAGAGTTGACCCCACTTTTAAATGAAAAAAATACACAGTATCATTTTTCACATATTGCAATGAAAACAGATCTCGAAGGATTTTTCGATAAGAGTCTTGGAGAAATTGAATTCGTTTGGGAAGAAAGAAAAAAAGTTCAAACCATTTCTTTTGCAATTAAAAAATCTAGAGTGTGGATATCAATTGATAAAAAAGTAATTAGATCAGAAGTACTAAGAATTATTGACTCTTGTTTGCCAATCGTAAAAAAATATTCTTGACAAATTGAAGTGTACCTACTGTGAAATTGACTTGGATTCGTTAAGCATGACAGACGGATTAAAGCACATATTAGAACATAAAAAGAAAATACAAAAATAATTTATTTTAGTATTTTTTTAATAAAAAACATGGAAGAATCAGATGAAATTCTAAAACTGATTGATGAGATCAATATTAGAAAATCAAATTCCAGAGATTATAAAAAAATGAAAGCTGAAGAAATCAGTAGAGAATTTAAAGACATTATAAAGTTCGAGCAAGAATCATTTAAGAAGATTGAAGAGTTTGAGAAAACACAAAAGAATCTAGATTTAATTCAATATGCAAAAATGATTTGTAAAAATACAATAGATAGGGAAATTGCACACATACAAGAAATTTATTTAAAAAAAATCGATGAAGAATTCCTTAGTTCAAAATAAAATTATTTTTCATCTTCATATAACCAACATCTAACATAACCAGATTCTGTTTTAAATTTAGGTGGTAATTCTTGACATTTTTCAATTGCCAAAGGACATCGTTCAATAAATCTGCATTTTGTAGGAGCATCAAGTAAACTTGGAGGAACTCCCTTGATATATTTTGGAACATTGCCATTTAATTTCGGAATTGATTCTAAAAGTCCTTGAGTGTAAGGATGCTTTGGATTTTTGTATATTTGTTCTGAAGAGCCAAATTCAACCATTTGTCCCCCATACATTATTCCAATTTTATCTGCAATTTCAGATAACACTGCTAAATCGTGTGTAATTAGCATAAAAGACATACCCTCTTTTTTTAAAGATTTGAGTAAATTTACAATCTGAGCCTGAATTAAGACATCTAAGGCAGTAGTCGGCTCATCGGCAATTACAAATTTTGGTTTTAAAAGTAGGGCCATTGCAATAATCACTCTTTGTTTCATTCCACCACTTAGCTCATGAGGATATTTTTTTAAGACATGTTCATCAAGGTATACAGAATTCATTGCATCTAAAATTATTTTCTTTGAATCACCTTCAAATCCATGTTGTTTTAAAATCTCAATAAATTGTTCATTAATTGTGAACACAGGATCCAAAGAATTCATTGCACCCTGAAATATCATAGAGATTTTTTTCCATCTAAATTCATCATCAAAGATAGATTGATCCATATCTAAAATAGAATCTCCATCAAATGTGATCTTTCCCTGTACAGTTCCACCAGAGAGCATTCTAATCAAGGATAAACCTAATGTACTTTTTCCACATGCACTCTCACCTGCAACTCCCATGGATTCTCCATGTGCCAATTCAAAATCAACGTCATCAACTGCATAAACTGGACCCTTCGATGAAGAATATTTTGAAGATAATCCATCAACAATCAGAAATGCCATAATATCATTAGATCCAAACTAGAATTTCTGTTTTGCACTAAGGGATATAAACAACATTATCAGAATAAAAAAAGTCGATTCAAATGAAATTACCAATTTGTGGCTTTGATGCAAAAAATTTAGTACTATGTCCAAAGTGTGAAAGCAAGGTTGAATCAGGTGAATTAACAAAAGCAGACATTGAGGCATCAATGAATCTTGCAAAAATTTCCAAATCAAACAAAGAAGTAGATAATTTCACACTGTATTCATGCAGGGAATTTAACGGGAATTTCATACTATCATTGGACAAAAATGATATTATAACAATTAGACAAAGTCGTACCCTATATCGAACGTTACAAGATGAATTCAAGGGAAAAATTTGGTTGGTAGAAGCTGATGAGACAGATAAACGATTCATAGAAGACTTGTTTTTTCCAACCAAAATTCTATCAATCAATGCAGTCTGGGCACCAGGTGGAGTTCAAAAGACTAAAGCCGTAATCTCAGGTAAATGGACTCCAAAGTTTCCAATTGATACTCAAAAAGTTGTACAAATTGTCAAAAATGCCCGAAACCTTGACATTGAGATAGAATTTGAGGATAAAAGATAAGCATGGTTTTTGTAAAAACTCACGATATTTCGGAACTAAATGAAGAATTAATTGGAAAATCAGTTGTATTGGGTGGATGGATTGAAGATCTTCGAAAATTAGGAAAAATGTCATTCATTACACTACGTGATGTTTCAGGAATTTCTCAAGTCATAGTTAAAGGGGAACTAAATGATAACCTAGGTGAGATAAATCGTCAAAGTGTAGTAAGTGTCAAGGGAATTGTTCAAGAGACCAAAGCTCGGGATTTTGCATTTGAGGTTAAAGCTGACGAAATTGAAGTCTTAGGAAAAGCAATCCACCCATTACCAGTAGATCCGATCGGTAGATTGGAAAGCAACATTGATACAAGATTGAATCATCGTGCACTAGATATGAGAAATCAAAAGACGGCTTCAATTTTCAAATTACGTCATCATGTATTACAGTCACTAAGAAAAACTCTATCTGAGAAAAAATTCTTAGAAATTACAACGCCAAAAATTATTGGTAGTGCAAGTGAAGGAGGAGCTGATTTATTTTCACTAGATTATTTTGGAAAGACAGCATATCTTGCTCAAAGTCCACAATTATACAAAGAACAAATGACAATGGGATTAGAAAGAGTCTTTGAGATTTCAAACTTTTACAGAGCAGAAAATTCTCACACTGGACGACACTTAACTGAGTTTACCAGTATTGACATTGAAGCAGCATTCATGGATTACAATGATGTCATGAATGTTTTAGAATCATTAGTGTTA
>JAOUAY010000128.1 GCA_029860565.1 Candidatus Nitrosopumilus sp. | reverse complement strand
CTATTGTAATTATGACCACTATTACAATGGATTCATCAAATTCTTGTTTTACAACTTGAGGGGTTACTGATTTAAAAGAAAATTCTAATTCTTTGTGGTTCACTGATGTTTTTTCACCAAAAAGATATTTTCCTTGAATTAACTGGCCCTCTTCGGGATCAAAAACCCATCCGTGTTTTGTAATGTCAGTTGGAATCTTTTCATTATCTATGATTTGGGTTGGAACAATATTTCCTCTAACATCTGAAATATTGATATTTTCAGAAGATAGTATTACTACCTGGATGATGGAATTTAGAGGGTAAAATCCTACAGAGAAATAATCTGATCTTTTTAATTCATCTGTTTTTAAAAATTCTAACGGACTGACTTTATCGATATTTGATGTTGCTTTTGAATAGTCTGTTGATAGTCTTAGTTGAAGCAGTGACTTACTCTCTGAAGGTATTATGGAGAATGTCATTTTTGCATTCTCATCAGCTGAAAGGTTTCTTGCAATGTCGTAAAACCCTCCTGAATCCCTGATTATTTTTGGCATCAAAATCGATGATATTTTTTCATACATTGAAACAGTATCTTCCATAGGCATAGTGTATACTGCTGAAATAGTTCCTTTACCCGAAATAACTCCTGAAGTTTGCAATGCGGTATTTGTTTCATCTCTAGGGTGAATGAATGTGGAATGAAGTTTTGCCTTTGTATCAAATGTATTGTTTAATTCATCAATGAATTGCTCTGCTATCTTCAATGTTGAATTTTGAATCTCTAGAAAATTATTATCCGTCGGATTTCTTTTAACATTTATTAAAATGCATGACTCATTACTAACTCCTAATATACATTGATTTTGGTTTGTTATGATCACTGCTGAAATATTCTTATTCTCTCTAATTCTTTGTTCTAGTTCAGCTGGAATTTTAATTTCCTGAATGCTAGTACTTTGCAAAGTAATTGATGCTGTGACATTTTGAGCTATTCTTTTATCTATAATAATCTGTGCAGTCTCTTGAAATGTTGAAAGACTCATTTCTTGAGAATGTACATAATTAGCTGAAACTCCAATTAATGCTATTATTGTTAAGAGTCTGATCATTTTTTGCATAGATTGAATCTCTAATGGTGAAATTATTAAATTTACTCCTATTTTACACATTCTGAATTTTTTAATTTGAATATTTTTTTATTTTTAAACAAAATAAATTATCTGGTAACTAATATTCTCATACTTGTAACTATCTAAATAGGATGGCACTAATTCCACTGCTTGTTGATTTTTTTCAAAATCCTATTATCCAAATAATTGCTGTTTTGAGTACTTTTGGAATTGGCTTGTTTCAGGGAATAATTTTAGGCAGGGCGATCCTTGTTAGATTTCCACGTTTACAAAATCATGTAAAAACTGTATCTGTTACTATGTTTGTCTTATTTTTGATTAATGCAATTTTGAGCGTTCCCCGTTTTGCTTCTCCTGAAAAAATCAGTCTCTCTAATTTATCTGCAAACAGTCCTGGTGAAATTGCTTCTGGTCTTTTTTTAATTTTTGGAATGAATACTGGATTTCTCACAGTATTGGCAATTTCAGTCACTGTGATGAGCTTTGTTGTGTTGAAATTTACAAATCTTAATGGAATAGCCAAAGCATTTGTTTTCTTTTTTAGTGCACTTTTATTGATATTAACTGGTATCAGTCGGTTCACTGATCTTACACCAAGTACATTTGAGGTACTTCTGTATTTCCTTTATCAGTTAGGGATTACCATTGGTATTTTGGCAGGTAGTATTAGAAAAATAAAACCAAAAAAATTGGACTTGAAATAATTTCAAACGTTTAAATCGGATTGTTCTTGAGTCACAAATGACATCGAATTCAAACCGTTCGGGGAACAAGCTGGCAGTCCATGCGTTGGACTGTCAGCCCCATTTATTCAAATATCTAGTTTAATGACGAAAGTGTGCCTACTTGTTTTTTGACATAATCAAAACCTTCCTGCCAAAATTTTGGAGATCTAATGTCAAATCCATGTTCTGAAAGAAGTTTTTCTGGTTTTTTGGAACCTCCAGCTGCAAGAATACTCATGTATGCTGGGACGAAATCTTTTCCTTCTTTTTTATATCTTTGAAATAACGACAATGCAAGTAAATTGCCAAAAGAATATGCATAGCAATAAAACGGTGTATGGTAAAAATGAGGAATACTGCTCCACTCTATTGCAAAGTCCTCTGATAGACTAACTGAGTTTCCAAATTGTTCTTTAAGATTTTGTAAATATGTCTTTGATATTTCATCTATTGTGGTTCCTTCCCCAATCTGCTTGTGAGCGTCAACTTCGAAAATTGTGAAAAATGATTGTCTTAGAATTGTTGCATACAAATCATCAATTTTTCCTGATAGCATTGTCTTTTTTTCATCATCAGAAATTCTATCAGACAGATTATCATATAATAGTAATTCTGAGAACGTGGATGCTGTTTCTGCTAAAGGCAGTGGTGCATCTTGAACGAGAATAGACCTATCCTGTGCTGCTTGGCTGTGAACCGCATGACCTAATTCATGGGCTAAAGTAAAAACATCTCTTGATTTGCCTGTAAAATTAACTAGTACATATGGTGTAATTTTTGGAGTAAGAGTGCTGCAAAACGCCCCATCTCTTTTCCCCTTTCTTACATCTGAATCAATGTGATTTTCATTGAATACTTTTCTGGCATATTCTTCTAATGTATCGCTAAACTTTCCAAGTGATTCAAAAACCAATTTCACTGATTTGTCATATGAATAATTCTTCTCTTTGATGTTGACTGCTGCTGGAGCATACAAATCATATCTTCTTAATTTTTTCATTTTTAGCATTTTTGCTTTTTGTACAAAAAATTTCTGAAAAATGGGTGAGTTTTTTTTACAAACTGAGAGAAGAGAGTCTATGGTTTTATCATCTACATCATTTCCAATGTTTCTCATTGAGATTGGGGATTTGTATCCACGAATTTCAATGCCCTCATCTTTCCAATTAAGAACAATATTTTGATATATTTCTCCAACCACTCCTTTGTTATCAAAATATTTTGTAAGGATAGTTTTGTATGCTGTTTCACGAATTTTTGGATTTGTACTTCTGACATAATTTGTAAGTTCTTCTCTTGTCATTACTTTGGATTTGTTTCCAACTTTCATTTTGTATTCAAACGAGTTAGTTATTTTGTCATACAGTTTTACAAGTGCTGATATTCCGGTCACATCTAACGTGTTTATGATTCGCTCTTCAGGTTCACTAAGTGCATATTTTGCAAATAGTCTTTTGTGTGATAGATATTCTGTAATTTCTCCTGTATTTTTCATGAGTCTCTTGGCATTTTTTTCATCGACTTGTGTTTTCCACCATAAATCAAAAAATAAAATCTTATTTGAAATCTCGGATCCAAGCTTTGACATTTTTGTCATTAGAGATGTTGCCTCATCCGATTGTGTATCTGAAGAATATGATAATGATGCATAACCCCCAATCTTGCTCATGTTTTCAGAAATTTCTTCTATTTGATGTAAAATATTCATAAATTGTTTAGAAGACATTTTGGGACTTAATTTTGATTTAATTTTTTCAAACTTTAATGCCTGTTTTTCTAATACTTGAATTTGTTTTTCAAATACAGGACTTTTTTGATTTTTCACTAATTCGGATAAATCCCATTTACCTAACTGATATTCTGACATGTAATTCGCTCTTTTGTAACTACTAAAAAATGAATACGTAATTCATAATATCTGTCATTTTTTAATGCATCTTTGATAATTATCTCTGAAACATATACCATGATCGTAAAATTTTCATTTTTACACTAAATCTGACAGATTGTGCCTAAAGTTAAATTCAACTATAGTTTTATTCATAAAAATTAGGTTCGGAGTATTTTCACGAAAAATGCTCAAATAAATCGGTTATTATATGATATAAACATCACAATATTTGTATTATTTTGGTCTTAGAAATTATTAATGCGGATTCGGCTTGTGGCCGTTGTGGAAAAAATTCCATGCTGACTGACAATGTCACTGGAGAACGATTCTGTGGAAAATGTGGCTATGTGATCACTGAGACGCTACAAGATTCAGGACCTGAATGGAGATCATTTTCAAAAGAAG
>JAOUAY010000127.1 GCA_029860565.1 Candidatus Nitrosopumilus sp. | reverse complement strand
TATGGATAAATGATGACCCTAAACATATTTTTCAATAATCGAATAGAATTAGAAATTGTAAATTGACAATCAAAACATAATATTTTTTCATCTGTAATAATTATAGAAATAATTTTCTGGCAAGTGAATATTTAGGTGAAAGTAACAATATTTTTCTTTCATGATTAAATCCAATTACGATATTTTTAAAAAACATCTGACTTTTTACAACGTCAACAATCATAAGAATTCTGAAGATTATTCTCCAACAAATTCCCCCCATTGACGTCCAAGTTTATCAATTATTCTAAATGCTAATCGATCAATGTTGACATGAGATTCAGCTACAACCATGACTACCTGATCATAAATTGGAAAACTCATTATTACCACGTGTTCTCTTCTGGATGCTGAATATTTTACATAACCTAATTCCTTATCTTGTTTTTTTCTTTTCGCCACTCGGGATGCCAATTCTTTGCAGATTGTTTGGAATTTTTTTTCTGAGAGTCTTGGGATCATTTTTTGTTTAAAGCCACCTGCCAAAAGATTGCCAGATTCATCCAATAGTCCTGCAAATCTTATTTCATCTTCTTCCAATATTTTCTGACATTTATTTTCATAATCATTTACGTCTATTTTTTTTTCAATCATCAACATATTATTCCAAATGTATATTTAACAATGTTTGATTTTCTGCAGAATTATTTCTAATAGTATTGAGATAAATTTATCGTCATAACTACACGATTGGAACTGGTAATCACCAAAATTTGATAGATAAATCACTAATCATTTTCTATGAATTTTATTATAAAATATCGTAATAATTTTATAAAATTATGAAAAATGCTTTAATAATATTTTTCGTGTATTTTGACATGATGCTAGATCGTAAAAAATTTTACAAATTTTATAATTCCATAATGAATTTGGATAATAAGATAAGATTTGTCACCATAGTTGACAAATCCGACGTGATTATTTTTGGAGGACAACGAGAAGGTGTGAAGAATTATCTTTCAGAAGAAGCACAAAAAAAGTCAATTAAGCATATCCTTGATTCTTGGTTCCTTTGAAATGAATTATCTGAAGAAATAGGTTCAGGAAAATACGCCACAGCAGAATATGAAAAAGTCAAAAGATTTACGTTTCCATTAAACAATAGTTATTTTATTTACATCACTGCAGAACCTGAAATGAATAGTTGTTATTTTATTTACATCACTGCAGAACCTGAAATGAATAGTTATTTTTTTGTTGAGAGCACATTAATCATGATCGAATCTTTTTGACAAAATTTTATAATCACTACATTCATCAATGTGATGAATAGATACTTATGGTGTTGTCCTGCATAATATGTTCATAGCCCTGACTTGAACTATGTGGATAGTCTTTGTTTAAGAGATTGCAGTTATTGAAATACACTTTTTATTTTTCTAACGCATTATGACTATAATCTCTCAGTAAAACCTTTACATTCTGTTGAATTTTTACCTTCTATACCTTCTTCTATGCAATTCATGAAAGCAGCTACACCATCTTTTCTTCCAGTAACATGATTGGATTCTTCATGTCCACAGATGCATATTTTGTCCTCCATTTGATTGACTTTTTGATATTGTTATTTAAATTTAGAATTTTTTTCTTTGTTTTTCTTCAGTTTCTTTTTCAGTAAAATGACATACCACAAGAAAATACGATATTCACAACCAGAATCAAATCTAAAAACTATTCACAGAAAAGTATTGTTTAAAAAAAGAAAAAAAGATTTTGTCATTTTGATGTCTTAATTACTTGAAGGATAAAATCCTTGCAACGTAATTATAAAATGTACATCTCCCAGGTCATGTTCATTTAGATTTGGAAGTCCAAATGTTGTGTTTCCATTACCACCATAAGGGGTACCCAAAATACTAAAGAGGGCCGAATTATTGGCAATGGAAAGAAGTGCCCCATTGCATAAAGCCCAATTAGCAGGTACAAAAGTTCCAGGAAATAATCTTATTTCGCCGATAAATGGTTTGTTGAGTCCTTCTGGTCCCTGAGGTCCAACTGGTCCCTGAGGTCCAACTGGTCCCTGAGGTCCAACTGGTCCCTGAGGTCCTATAGATCCTTGTTCTCCTGGAGGACCCTGTTTTCCTGGAGGACCTTTTGGTCCTGGAGGGCCACGTTTACCTGGAGGACCTCGTTTTCCAAGACCCTTTGGACCCTTTTTTCCAGGTTTACCCGGTATACCTTTTGGTCCTCGAGGTCCGTTAATGATCTTAATTTTTTGAGATGTCATTGGTTTTTTACTTGGCATTAAAAGATTAAAGGAAAACTAGTATTTAGAAAATTCACAGATAAACTGTCAATTAGAATTTAGATTATAGAATATGAAATTTTAGAAAAAAGAAGATACCAGATACATTTCTTGATTGAATCAAAAATAAATTCCTATGATGAACTCTATGGTGTTAACCTATCAACATCTCTTGGATAAAATGTTGTATCTCGAATGTTGTCTGTACCTGTAAGTACCATAATCAATCGTTCAAGACCAATTCCACAACCAGCGTGAGGTGGAACACCGTAATCAAATGCTCCAAGATGATATTCAAAGGAATCTGTTTTCATTCCTTTATTTTTCATACGCTCAGCTAACTCTTCACGTTTTTCAATTCTTGTACTACCTGATGATAACTCTAAATCACCAAACATTAAATCAAAAGATTCAGAAACTTTAGGATTTGATTTGCTATCCTTTACGTAAAATGGTTTTGGTGCAAGTGGCCAATCTTTTATGAAATAAAACCCATCAAGACCTATTTTTTTAAGATTAGACGGATATAGATCATCACCCCACTCGGTTTTTGCTCCTACTTTTTGCATCTTATCAATTAACTCATCGTAAGAATATTGTGGGATTGTTTCAGGTACAGATAAGGAAGGAAATTCTGCATCAGGATTATCTTTTACATAACCGTTAACAGTTTGAATGGCAACTTTGATAATTTCTTCAATTCTACTCATCACATCATTGTAATCAACAAACGCTTCCTCCAAATCAATAGATATTGCTTCAGCTAAATGACGATTGGTTCTAGAGGGTTCTGCTCTAAAAATAGGAGCAATCTCAAACACTTTTTCAAAACTCATTGTCAATTGCTCTTTATACAATTGTGGGCTCTGCGCCAAAAATGCTTCTTTGTTGTAATAAAATATTGGGAATAATGCAGCGCCCCCTTCAGTAGCTGTTGCAATCATTTTAGGAGTATTAATTTCAACAAAATTTTGACTGACAAAATAATCCCTGATTGATTTTAAAACCAAACTCCTAGTTTTGAAAACATGCTGAAGAACATTACGTCTAAGATCAATTGGTCTTACCTCTAGTCTAGTATCAATATTTTTCACAGTTTTTGCAGTTGGCTCAAAAGGAGGAATTTTTTCAACATCTGAAAATACTCTTAATTCTGTCGGAATTATCTCAAATCCACTTGGTGCTTTTTCAGAGGATTTTACATTCCCAGTAATAGAAATCGAAGAATGAGATTTCAATGTAGATATTTTCTCACGAATTTCATCAGGACAATCTCCTTTTTTTGCTACGACTGAAATATCACCATTTTTGTCACGAATTGTAGCAAAACTGATATTTCCATGTCCACGTACTGTCAAAACCCAACCCATTACAGTTACTTGAGTTCCATCCATAGAGGAGTTTATTTCATCAGAATAATGCGATCTGCGTAAAGAGCCTAATTCAGTTTCTATCATAATTTACTTTATTCTAAATCTCGGGTGTTATTATTTTTTACACAAAATAATGGATTATTATCTTAATTTTCATAATGCTTATAGCCAACAAAAATCGCACATCAAAATAAGATGAATATTCTAATTGGACTCGTAATTGCAATGTTTATCATTGTTGGTGGGTATGTAGGATATCATGCATCACAACAAATAATGGTAGATGAGGTGGAAGGCCACGATATCATAGTAGAGTTAGAAATCCTTAATGAAAATACAGAGTCAATTGAAACTCTCCAATACCATGAAATTAGAAAATCAATCATCTGGCAATCATAAGCCGGATTTATATTAAATTACAATGGTGGTTCATAAAATCATGACACTTTCAGATAAAGAAAAAATGGTGGCAATCATTTCAAATGGAATTGCAGTTTTTTCACTTTTACAAGAAAGAGATAGT
>JAOUAY010000039.1 GCA_029860565.1 Candidatus Nitrosopumilus sp. | reverse complement strand
TCAGGTATCACAAATCCATCTTTAGGAACTTCAGGTGCAGGTTTTGGTGGTTCAAGCTTGAACTTTGTTCCATCAGATGCAGTCAGTTCATCTTTTAATGGATTAAAGGAGAGTCGTCCGCCCAATGCTAATGCAATTATCATTTCAGGACTGCCAATGAAGTTTAGTGTATTTCTGCGTCCGTCATTTCGTCCGGGAAAATTTCTGTTAAATGTCGTAACAATGGTATTTTGTTGATCCTTTTCTAATTCGGGTCTGTTCCATTGACCAATGCAAGGCCCACATGCATTTGCCAAAACGGTTGCACCAATATCTTTGAGAGAATCCATTTGTCCATCTCTTTCGATGGTTCCTCGAATTTGTTCAGAGCCTGGAGTTACCAGTAATGGAATTTTTGCCTTGATTCCCTTTGATTTTGCCTGTTCAGCCAAGCTTGCAGCCCTTGACATGTCCTCATAGGATGAGTTTGTACAGCTACCAATTAATGCAACAGAAATCGGATCAGTGTAATCTTTTGATTCTACATCATCAGATAATTTAGAAATGGTACGTGCCAAATCAGGAGTATGAGGTCCGACGATATGTGGCTCCAATGTTGATAGATTTATTTCAATTACTCTATCAAAGAAATTTTCAGGATTTGCTTCAACTTCAGTGTCTGCAATCAAAGATTCTTTGTTTTGATTTGCAAGTTCAGATATGTCACCCCTGTTGGTATATTTTAGATAAGTTTCCATTCTTTCATCATATGGAAAAACAGAACATGTTGCACCAATTTCAGCACCCATGTTAGCAATTGTAGCCTTTCCAGTACAGCTGATAGATTTTGTTCCAGGACCAAAATACTCAACTATTGCATTTGTACCGCCAGATACGGTTAGTTCATCAGCAACCTTCAATATGATATCTTTAGGGGCAGTCCATCCGCTAAGTTCGCCAGTTAATTTAACACCTATTTTTTTAGGATATAGTAATTCCCAAGGTAGACCCGCCATAGTTTCAGCTGCGTCTAAACCACCAACACCTATGGCAATCATCCCAAGACCTCCAGCATTAGGAGTATGAGAATCCGTACCAATCATCAATCCACCAGGAAATGCATAATTTTCTAAAACTACTTGATGAATTATTCCAGCACCTGGTTTCCAAAAACCACATCCATATTTTGCAGAAGCTGATTGCAAAAATTTGAAAACCTCACTATTTTCATCAAGGGAGACTTTCATGTCAACATCACCTTGAACTTCAGCTCTTATGAGATGATCACAATGTACAGTTGTTGGCAAAGACGTTTCTTTGAGTTCTGCTTGCATGAATTGAAGCATCACCATCTGTCCAGTAACATCTTGTAATGCAACCCTATCAGGTTTTAAAAAGACATAATCTTTTCCACCAGTGAAGATATTATCATCAATTTCATTAAAATGACCACATAGGATTTTCTCAGTAAGGGTTAGAGGTTTTCCAACTACTCTTCTATATTTTACAATATTTTCTTTTAATTTCAGATACACATTAGAAACAAGTTCAGCAGTAGTGTTGATTTCCACGAATTGTTGTAAAATAGTCCCGAATTTAATATTTACAATTTAAAAATTAAGAAAATTGTTTCAATAGGCAGGCGAATTCTCAACAATTATAAGCCAAAAGCTGCTTTTTAATACAGTGCTTAGGAGTTGCAAATTTTCTAAATTGAGGTATAATCATGGTAAATAAAGGATTTCCAAAGTTTGGTATGTCACAAGCAGGCGCATTTGTTACAACCCTTAAAAATTATAATTTACCAGATTTTATTTTAGTATTAGTTGCAAAAGAATGCAAATCAGAACTACTTGAAAGAGGAAGAATTGATGACAGACTACAAAGCATGAATGATGATGCTTTAGAATTTTTACACAAGGTTTTTGTGGATTGTCAAGAAGATGCTGCAGGAAAATATGCACAGTATAGATTCTTCGCATATGTCTCAAGCATATATCACAAATGTGAAGTTATAGTTAACGATACAATTCCAGGAGCAACAGGTAAAAATCACAAAATTCCTATCGCAATAAAAAATAACGGAATGTATATTGCAATTGCATATAACAAGGCAACTGGAAATCCAGTAAACAAAAAAGAAATAGATAGATTTTATGAAATGGTTGACGATATCAAAAAAGGAGATCATGGAACCATGTTAACTGATGGAATCTATGGATCTTCAGTAGGCTTTAGACTGGATGCATTAAAAGAACTTGAAACCTTGAGCAACTCAAGAACAGATGATCCTGAAAATATGTTAAACTTTAAAACGGCAAACTTTGAAAATAATATTTATTCAGTTACAAAGTGTTAAGATTAAAAATTATTTTATAAATCCAATTGTGAAGTGTTCATTGTTAGAAACATTGGTTTGCCGTCAGTTTTTTGAAAATCTTCACCGTACTGGTCAAATTCTAATTGTTCATAGAAATGCTTAGTCCATATATCATGAACGTCATGTATGAATTTTTTGTGTCCAGCGATTCTCAGCATTTCATGAGTTAATTCATGAGACACGGTGGTGCAATTTTTTTCTGCAAGAAACAATGTATCATTTGGTTCTTTGGGAGTTTGCCAAAATACCATTCCAAAATTTTCAGCATGATATCCTTCACAAGTGCAATCAGTCCACCATGGTTTGAAATGAGTCAAATAGAAATGATAGGTATCTTTTCCCCTTTGTTCATGATCACGTATTAGTATGTGAGTGTCAAGACGTTGAAAAATACTTCGAGGTGTTGTAATCATTTCATCACATTGAATTTCATAGTCTTTGCCAAATTTTTCCTTAAGCCAAACCTTGTAAAATTGACTCATTTTTTTGACATATTCATACTCAAATTGTCGTTTTTCACGATCTTCTTCAGGTACTACAAAAATAAAATGCAGAATCATAATAAGAAAAAAGGGTGTTTATGTTTGACCTTCAATACCCATCAAGGTTAGAGTAGAACGAATCTTTTCAATTTTTCGGATTTTCCAAGTAATTGTTTCTCTAAGTTTTTCAACAGTATCAGATTCGATCTTGGCCAAAATATCGTATGCACCAAAAGTTCCATGAACTTCCTTAACACCTTCTAAGCCCTTTAGTTGCTGGATAATAGCTTCTTCAGAACCTAGTTCACAGTTTATTAAAACATAAGCTGTTGCCATGCATCAATTAGATAAATCGACTATATCAATAAACCGATTATAGTTAGGTTTGGGAAATCTCAAGGATTCTATCCCAAATAGGCTTGGGTACAGGCATTACAGATAATCTTGAAATTCTAATCAGATCCCAATCTTTGAATTTTTTCTCTTTTTTCATTTCATCAAGGGTCACAGGACGTTTCAATGATTTTTTGTATTTTACGTCTACAACAATAAAACGTTCAACGTCTTCCTTTGGATTTGAATATGGTTTTGAAGTAATTTGCATTATTCCTACAGCTTGCCTTTCATCACCTGTATGGTAAAATAAAACAAGATCACCAGAGTTCATTTCTCTCATATGCTTTAATGCAAGATTGTTATGGACTCCATCCCATACAGTTGTTTTTTCTTTTTTTAGTTGTTCAAAATTATAACCTCTTGGCCCACTGGGCTCTTGTTTTGTTAACCAATAATTTACCATTTCATTTATTGTATTATTATGGATGTTTAATCGTTTTTGAAGATAGATAATGTTCCCCGGTTCTGACTCGCACAAACTCATTGGTCATAGCCATACGCCTCCTCGCGTTCTAAAACCGGGGTGCCCATAATGTAGCATGCCTGGGTGAATTAGAAATCATCGGTATCATTACGATCAGCGTCATCCCAATCCGTCTGCATGCCTGCTCTTGGGCGTTTAATCATGGAATTACTCCTACTAAAAACCATTGAGGAAATTATTTTTTCATTTAACAGTTTTTTGAAACAGATTAATTTTTAGTTTTGAGAATGGATTCAGATAATGACATTTCAAAACCCATTACAGGTACCCGAATTTTGTAATTTTCAATAATCGTTGAACGGATCTTTCCCATTACACCAACGGATTTTCCATTTAAAATTATTGTTGCACAATGTCCATCTTCAAAAGTAGGGTTTGTAGCAGTCTTTGTTTCAATTTTAATTCCAAATCCAGTTTTTAATGCAGACTGTAATATTGATTTTATTTCAGTGAAATTTGCATCTTTATGCGCACTAATACCAGAAAAACTAAATTTTTCAGATAATGGATTATCAATGGAAAAGACAGTACCGGTTTCAAACATTTTTTGAGGATAAGATTCATGAATGTTTCTTGAAAGATTTTCTAACAATCCAGGAAGTATAGAATCACGTAAGATAGTATGCTCTAAACTTTTTGAATTAAGTACAGAGATAATTTTTGAAGTGTCTCTATTAGTCATATCGTACAAAACACGTTTACTAGTCAAACTTGAATTCAATGCTTCAAGATACCCAAGTCCAATCATAGTCTGATCTAATGATTTTAGTTGAAGTGATACAGGATTTGTATTGCCAATAGTTTGAGAAGGAGACAACGAGGGTTCAAGATTTTGAATTCCATATCCTAACGCAACTTCTTCTACTAAATCCATAGGTCCGAAAATATCAAACCGGAATGCAGGAATTGTACAAATAATATTTGTTCCTTTAGATGATGCATCTAATCTGGATTTTTTTAACGATGAAATAATTTTTGAAGTGCTAAGATTCAAACCAAGTGTTTGATTGATTAAAGAAGAATTGACAGTCATTTTCTTTTCTTCAAGTTTTGGTGAGGAATTTTTTGCTCCAGATATTTTGATTGATTCTAAGGTAAAACCAGCACTTTGTAAAATGGTTGCAATAACTGACAGCATATCTTCAGCATCTTCTTTATTGATTCCAGTGACTTCAACGAAAAGATTTTTTGTTCTAGTGGTGACAGTCGTGATTGCAGCGTTAATTATTGGCGGAAAAGAGACTGTTTTTTGATTTGCATCTAAGATTAAAGGCACCTGAGAAGATTGTCCAAGTAGAGAACCATAATTTTTTCCAACTTCAGTATTTGTCAATATTTCAGAAATTGAAATTTCCTTTTCAGAATTTAAGGGAATGAATTGATGATTTCTATTGGCAGTTGTGTAAACTAAAGGAAATGTAATCTTATCCAAGTCATGTATTCCAATGGAGGATTTTTTTCTTTTTCGTCCTATTCCAAAATGAAGGTCTTCTTGCATTGTCATTAATTGTTTGATTGTTTTATCATCAATTTTTCCATTTTTTGCAACAATCCCAGTAACAAAGGGACGAATTTTTTCTATTCCAGGTTTAGCAGATAGAGAATATTTAGCAGATTTTTTAATTTTGAGTTTGACTGCTCCTGTTTTGATACCAAGTAGTCCTTGCAAGCCAAGTGCAATTCCAAAATCAGTTGAGTAGTCAGGTCTGTTTGGACTATATTCAATTCTAACTAGATCTTTATCTTCGGATTCAATATCTAATCCAAGAAATGGTAATGAGTCAGAAATTTGTTTTATTGTAGTTTTACCAACTAATTTTTGAAGACGTGTATAAGATAGTTCAACTACCGGCATTTTGTAGCACTCCTTAGCCAACCAAGATTGTTATTGTAAAACTCTCTTACATCATCTAAACCATATTTTAGCATTGCAATTCTTTCAATACCTCCACCCCAAGCTAATACAGGTTTAGTAATTCCAAGAGGTTTAGTTACTTCAGGTCTAAAAATACCCATTCCAAACAGTTCAATCCATTTTCCTAATCTTTCATTATATACCATTGTTTGCAAAGATGGTTCAGTATACGGAAAAAATGTTGGCCAAAATTTTATTTTTGTAATTCCAATTCGCTTATAGAACTCACGTTGAATTCCCATTAAATTTCTCAAATTGGCATCTTTTCCAACTACAATCCCCTCAATTTGATTAAATTCTACAAGATGCTTGTAGCTAACTTTTTCATTTCGAAATACTCTACCTAGTGAGAAAATTCGTGCCTCATCAGGTTTGTTTTCAGCCAAGTGTTTGATAGTTACACAAGTAGTGTGAGTTCTTAGAACCATTTTTCGTGCTTCATTGATATCCCATTGATATCGCCAATTCTTTTTGTGAGATTCAGAAACGTTTCTAATTTGTTCAGGAGTTCCAATTTTTTTAGCAGAAATTTTGTCCAGATAGAAGGTATCTTGTAGCTCTCTTGCAGGATGATCTTGAGGCGTAAACAAGGCATCAAAGTTCCAAAAGCTTGATTGAGTCATATTTCCAAGAATTTCTGAAAACCCCAACGTAACAAAAATTTCACGAATTTCATCTATGGTATCTTTTAAGGGATGAGTTCTTGCAACAAAAATTTTGGGAACTTTTGCTTCAACGTCAATTTCTCCAGAAGAATCTGAAAGTTTTATTGTTTTTGCAGAATCAGATAAAACAATATCTTTAGTCTTTACAATATCCTCAATAATAAAATCAGGTCTTTTCAAAAGTCCAGACAAGTCATCGTTGTCAATTTTGTCTTTAGATAATTTCTCATTTCCAATAAATTGAAGAGTTTTTTCCCCTGGAAGTTCTAAAGGTGAAGTTTTGAGAGAGATTTGATCAGATGATGCTTCAATCCAATTATTTTTTCTAGCTAATCCAATTGAAGGTCCAAAAACCGATCCAAGTTCTTTTTGTAAATCAGATAATTTTTTAGGTCCAGTCTTTAGTAAATCTAACAGTCTTCTTTCAGGTAATCCTTTTTGAAAAGATTCAATGCCATTTTTGCCTAAACTGATTATACTTGTTTTTGATTCAGTAACAATTGCCAAATCTTTTAGTTTAAGCCATTCAATACCCCGTCTGATTTGATCAGGTGAAAGTTGTGTAGATTGTTCTAATGTTTCAGGAGATTGTTTTGGATTATCTCTTAGTGAAGTAATAATTTTTTTTTCAATATCATGAAAAACTTGTGACAACAGCAAAGAATTCGAAAAAGACTTTTTAAACCTTAACCTAAGTCAAGATGAATGTCTGCCGATGACTTTATTGTAACTCCTTGGCATGTTGAAGGCGATATTGATTATGATAAATTAATCAAGAAATTTGGTACTGAAAAGATTTCTTCAGAATTACTAGAAAGAATCAAGAGAATTACAGGTGAAGATTATTTTATGCTCAGAAGAGGTATTTTTTTCTCCCATAGAGAAATGAATAGAATTCTTGATGAATATGAAAAAGGCAACAAATTCTTTCTCTATACTGGAAGAGGTCCATCAGGCCACACCCATATTGGACATTTGGTACCATGGATGTTTACAAAATGGTTACAAGAAAAGTTTGATGTGAACCTGTATTTTCAGCTTACAGACGACGAGAAATTTTATTCAAAACCCAACCTCACTTTAGAAGAAACTGGAAAATTTGCATATGAAAATGCATTAGATTTTATTGCATTAGGTTTCAAACCAGAAAAAACAAAAATTATAATCAATACAAGAAATATTCAAACACTTTATCCAATTGCAGCTCAAGTAGCAAAAAAAATTAATTTTTCTAATACAAAAGCAACATTTGGATTCACAAATGAAACAAACATTGGCATGATTTTCTACACATCATTACAATCTGCACCATGTTTTATTGAAGATAAACCGGTTTTAATTCCATTAGGAGTAGATCAAGATCCTCATTTTAGATTAACAAGAGATATTGCATCAAAAATTGGAAAACAAAAACCGGCATTAATTCATAATATAATGATTCCAGGTTTAGAAGGACCAGGAGGAAAAATGTCAGCTTCTGATGAAAAGGGCACAATATATACAACGGATGCGCCAAATGTTGTAAAAAAGAAAATTAACAAGTATGCGTTTTCAGGAGGACAACCAGATGTCGAGCAACACAGAAAGATTGGAGGAAATCCAGATGCCGATGTATCATATCAATACCTAAGAATATTTTTTGAGCCAGATGACAATAGATTAAAATCAATTTATGATGATTACAAATCTGGAAAATTACTTTCAGGTGAACTAAAAGCAATTTTGATTGAAAAAATTAATGAATTTCTTGCAGTTCATCAGGAAAAAAGAGAAAAAGCAAAAAGCCAGATAGACCAATTTCTTTTTGAGAATAAATGAAAATCAGTATCATATGTGATGACAAATATGAGGCTCAGAAATTAGCAGTTCTGATTTTCATCAAAGAGGGAAAAGAGACATACATTACAGGAATTCTAAATGTAGTGAAAAATGAGCTAGTGATTTCATTGAAAGACAAATCAGCTCACAGTATCTTACTAAAAGATGAGGAAAATGTAGAAAAATTTGCGGATTTTATTCAATCAGTAATTGATAAAGAACATAAGCTGATTTCAACTAAAATTCTCGAACATATTGTGGAGTTAGTTAAAGAGTAAATCTACAAGCCAAATGCAACATACAGACTTACAATTCCAACCATAACAATAAGAGAAATTCCTAATGCCTTAAAGTCACCATTCATACCTTAACTTTGAAATAATTATAATTAAAGTGTTAATAAATTCTCAAAGATGATTTTACTGATCATCTAGGAAAATATTTACTCTTTTTTGATTTTGATCTATCTTGGGCTGGTTTTGATACAGGTTCCCTTATTTCATTACAGTTTAAGCAAAATACCTTGAGTTCTTCTCGAGCAAGTTCTGGTGCTGAAATGTATTTTCCCCATGAGGCTGCATCACCCCCACGTCCACTACTATCAGAAGCGTTATCAGATATTGGACTAATTCCCAAAGCTCTTTCATCCTTAAATCCACAACTAGAACAAGTCTTTCCGCCTAAAATTTCATATAA
>JAOUAY010000135.1 GCA_029860565.1 Candidatus Nitrosopumilus sp. | reverse complement strand
TCCTGAATCATCTGGTTTGTGTTGTCTAAAACAATCACTGCAGTAAACAGGTTTGTTAGTTCTTGGAACAAATGGAACTTGACACTCATTACCACAATCAGAACAAGTTACAGTTGTAGATTCTGTTCTGCTATCATCTCTGGAACCTCTGTCATCTCTGGAATTTCTAAAAGAACGAGATGGTTCATTTTCTCGTCTAGAACTTTTTTCAGACTTTTTATCAGAATATTTTGATTTGTAGAACTCCATGTTACAGAGTGTTTTAGATTTATTGGATATAGATACTTAGAGGTTGAATTTATGCCTAAAATAAGAAAAATACTTCAAACTAGAGATTTATCCATTTCGATGGATATTATTTCTTGTACTTTTAGAAAATAGAGCTTTGTTGAATATGGCATATCATCCAAGTTACTATCCACTGCAACCATAAAGTATCTAACAGCACGTTTTGATATATCTAAATTGAATTTCATTGTGAGAACAGGATCTTGATGAACTTTAATTTTATCCTGAAGCCACGGAGGAGCCATTTCAATTGTTTCTTTAATAATTTTATCATACCAATATGAAAGATTTTGAGGGTGTAAGCCTTGTTTGAGGTTAGATACATCAGTATCAATTTTTTTCATCATATGATTGATGATTGCCATCAGGCTAAATCCAAAAATTTTGTTTTATTCCAATTACTCAAAGTTCGATAAGCTATTTGTCAATTGATAGCAAGTTTCCATCAATATCAATTTCTGAATTTTTGATTCTAGTAGTAGATATTCGAACACCATCTTTTGCTAAAAACATCGGAACTACTATAATTTGAACAGGTGGAATTTTCTTTTCTGCTCTTAGTTGATTTAAGATGTTTCCTTGAGGGCTAGTTTCATCACTAACAATTAGAGCTTCAACCTCTTTTTCTAAAACTGCAGGTCCAAAATCATTTTCTAATTTACTAATTTGAAATAAAGAATTTGGAAATTCTTTTGAAATAACTGATGTTAAATTTTCAAAACGTCGATCATATTTGTTTATTGGGATTTTACCTTTTTTTGTAGCAAATTCATCACTAGTAATACCAATAATTACTTTGTCTGAAACAGCAAATGCATTTGAAAGTAAAGTTAGATGTCCTTTGTGAATAATGTCAAAAGTACCACCTATAGCAACAAGAGAATATTCAGACATGCTAATAGATAGCATCCTTTGAAAATAAATCTACTAGTTTTTTTGTATATTTTGAATCTAAATCATTCAAAAATTTTGGATTAATTAGATATTTTCATAAATCCTTCTTTGATTAAGAATTGAATTCCTTCTACAAACGAATTGTCATCAATTTGACCATCTGCCCACCATCCAGCATTGCTCTTAATCCATTCAGGAATCTCATTATTTTGAGAAATTGAACCTTGTTCAATTACATGGATTTTCATAAATCCTTCTTTGATTAAGAATTGAATTCCTTCTACAAACGAATTGTCATCAATTTGACCATCTGCCCACCATCCAGCATTGCTCTTAATCCATTCAGGAATCTCATTATTTTGAGAAATTGAAGTGTCATCATTGGAATGTATTTCAAATGATATTACTTTGATTGTTGCCTTAGAATTTCCATATTGAGCTTTGACTTTAAATTTTCCATCAAGAAATTTTTCATTTAGTATTACATTATGTAAGAAGGTACCATCAGTATTGACTGGAGTTTTTTGGGTCACAATCAAACTATTATTAGAATCAAAAATTGAAATTCGTAAATTTCGCTTTTCATCATACTTGTTTATACTACCAGAAAATATTATAGATTCTCCAAGTACATATGATTCATTATCAGAGGTTATATCCACGGTGTAATTGTTGGCACTACTTTGTTCAGGTGGACCACCATAACCTAAAGCCACCTGTCCTGAAGAAGATACAACTAGTAATGATATTACAGTAATAATGAAGATTTTGTTTAATAGCATAGCCAACAAAGCGTATTTCTTTCTGCATTTAAATGGTGAGTGGATTGTAAAAGGGGTGATAAAAAATCTAGTTTACAGTTATTAAGACAAATGGACCCTGTTCTGCAATCGGAACATTATTTCTATCCCATACAAAGGTCTCAATGAAAAATAATCCTGTTTTTTCTGGAATCCAATCTACTGTTTGAGTTTCTTGGCCAGTTCCAATAAATCGTCCATCAAATTTTCCAACATATTCAATAATTGGGGGAACTTCTTTATCAGTACTAGATTCTTTAACCTGAACATAGTAAGTATATGCTGTTTCGTCAGATTCTTGATCTGCTGCAAATTGAATCCATGTTTCACTTTTTATGTTAACTTTTGAACCAACGTTTAGTTCAGATAATTTGTTCCCGTTAGAATCTACTACAGATACATCAGAGATTGTAATTAATTTGTCTAGTAGTTGTGAAGGGGGAATTTGTAATTCAATAATATCAGAACTAAAAATGTTAGATTCTGCAAACAAGAAAAAACCTACAGATCTTGAATCAATTTTCTCATCAAACTCAAAAGCAACCTCAGTATTTGAGTCTACATTACCAAGTTCTATTGTAGATATACTAAGAATTCGTGGAGGTTCAAAGCCATCATAGAATGCGAGATAGATATTAGTATCAGAATTTGGAGCACCACCATTTTGTAAAATTCCTGAGAATCTAAATGAATTATCTAAAAATACATCAGTAGAGTATACCGTAAGTCCTTTTTGTTTTTCTGTTGAAGAATTAAATCCCAAAAGCGAGACAGACACCTGAGTAATGTCAGGATTCGGATTTTGAGAACGAATAGAATACGGAGACTTACTATTTTGAGGAATTACTTCTAGGGTAGAATATCCCTGTACTACTTCTAAAGGATTAGAATCAAAATCATCAAAAAAGTTTACTTGAATTTGAACATTCGTAACAGAGGTTAGAGAATTGTTGTTTTCAACAATTCCAACTACAACAGTATATCCCTCAGAATCTTGGTAAACAAACGGAGATTCACTTCTTAGAGAGACAGTTAATGCAGGTGCATTATCTGAATATTCTTGAGAAAACCCTTGTGAAAAGGGAACTAAAAGTAAAATTAAAAATGAACATAAAACTAGTTTCATCATTAAGTTTCCTTAAGATTAGAGATTAATTTCATGTAACATGACATATTGTAAACAAGAAAGGTAACAACGTTTAACCCAGTTCACACTATCTAAGAATAAAAAGAAATTAAAAATGAATATGAATTTATTTTCTCTTTGCGGTAAGAGCTACCCAGTAAATTAAACCTGGAAGTAAACCGACAATGAGTGGAATAAACACCGGCCATGCATCTGCTGAACTTGCCATGAAATAAAACCAAAACTTATCCTATTTAAATCCATCCAGCAGTCTAAATTCTAGTGTAGATCGTGAAGACTAGAAAATGGACCGGACGGAATTCGAATCCGTGACCCCCCGCGTGCAAGGCGGGTATACTACCAGGCTATACTACCGGCCCACACGAGAAATGAATAATGTGTGGATTTTAATTGTTGTCCTCTTGGTAAGAATTTTATTTGAAACTACGATTGTTTCAACATGGTACTTTTAGAATCACAAATTAAACTAAAAGCAGAAGACATTGCGCCTGATTTTGAGTTATTAGGAATTGATGATAAAAAACATTCATTGAATGATTATGGCAACTACAAAGGAGTTTTAGTTATTTTCATGTGTAATCACTGTCCATATGTTAAAGCAAAAGTAGATGCGCTAAATGAGCTATATGAGAAATTTGGAAGTGAGATAGCAATCATAGGTATCAACAGCAATGATTCTACAGACTATCCTGAAGATAGTTTTGATGCAATGAAACAGACAGCAAAAGAGAAGGGATTTGGATTTGATTATTTGGTAGATGAAACACAAGAGATTGCTAA
>JAOUAY010000023.1 GCA_029860565.1 Candidatus Nitrosopumilus sp. | reverse complement strand
TTTGTTTAGAAGATTCACAATATGTGCTGAGAATGGTAATGCTCCTGTGGCCCCTGGTGAATTATAATTTAAAATATGAAATGACATTTCATCACTTTTTAAAATCACATCTGGTACAAATTTTCCATTTTTATCAATAACCGATGATCTTATTCCTGCAGTGCCTTTCTCGGTAATTTTGTTTGCATCTATTTTTGGTAAGAATCTTTTCACTCTGTCCACCATGGCAGATTTTGACATTGATGATTGTATTTCATTTATTGCAAGTTCTTGAAATTGCTTATCAAAAATTGCTTTTCTTGCTCCAGAGTTTAGCATTTCCAGCATCTTTGGAATGAATTCCTTGATATTTTCAAATTTATTGTATCCATATGGACTAAATACGGGAACTGCATTTGGTCCTATTTCACAACTTCCATTTACTCTAATAATCCAATGTGGATCTAAAAATGGATAATCTGGAAATTCAGGTACAGAATATACACTTGTTTTTGTCAGATTGTTGTATTCTTTTGGGACCTTCCAGTATTCTCCTCTAAAATGTACATCTGTAAAGTTTTTTGCAATTCCTATGCTGTGGGCTATGTCTATAGCTTCTCCACCTGCTGCATTAATTAGATATTTTGTATAAATTTCATGTTTATCATTTAGTGTTATTTTCCATTTGTCATTTTCTTTTTTAATTTTAGTTACTTTTGTATCTAACAAAAAATTTGTACCGTTTTCTTTACTATCTTTCATTAATGAATTGGTAAGTGTGGAATAATTTGTTGAAGCATCTCTGTAAACGTATATAGCTGCTTGGCATTTTATTTCAGGTTCAATTTTTTCTAATTCATCACTATTCATTAATTTAATGTTGTTGTCGTTTAGACCATTTTGTTTTCCCCACTTGAGATATTTTTCAAGAACTTTGATACCTTTTTGATCTAAGGCCACTTCGATTACTCCATCTTTTTTAAACGGCAAGTCTTTTAATTTTGCATATTTTTCCCACATTTCATAACCTTGAAATGCTGCTTTTGCAAATAATTTTTTCTTTTCAGGATTGTATAGATATGGTGCATGGACCTTTCCTGTATTTCTCCCACTTGTGTGAAATGCAACATTATGAGCTTGCTCTATAACTGCTATTTTTTTTGATTTGTTTAGGAATGATAAAAAATATGAAATCGAAGTTCCAAGAATACCTCCCCCAATTATTATAATGTCATAATTATGTGTCAATAGTTTTCAATCTTAATTCATTTTAGTTGATAATAAATTAAATCTATGACAATCAAGATTAATATCTACTAAAATTTTAATCTAAATTATGTTGCCTGACAGATGTTCTGTAACCGAAGAAGGAAAACAATGTGTTAATCCTCCTGAATTTATTGTATCCATTATTGCAGATCAGGATGAATACATGGTAGGACTGACATGTCAAAAACATAAACAAATTGTGTCTGGAAAAATTGGAATTCTACAAAATGAGGGTAAGATTCATGATGGAAAAGTTAGTTTTTCACCTGTAAAGGCAGTTGGAACTGATTGTGTTCATGGAGATGTGGATGATTTTGTCCAAATTGATATGAATAAGTCAAAAAATTGAAATAATTTTAATTACAAGTATTCTTGTTGCTTTTTGAAGTGTTATCTGATTTAATCAAAATCGATGATGTCTTGTTTATCCTAAAAAATAATGCCGCTATAAGTGAGATTAAAAGTAATTCCCTTAATATCAGACAAAAAGAAAAGTGGATAACTATTGGTGATAATGATGGTCCAGCCCACATGCATATCAATTCAGAATTTATAAAATCTGCAAAATTTGTGCAAGAACAAAAATCCGAACGCATTAGTTTCAGTATTAGATTCTTTGATGAAACTGGTGACCGTATTCTTGCAGCATTTTTTACAAAGATGTATGATGAGTCTAAGAAATTAATTTCTGAAAGAAAAAATTTTTTTGATCAACTAAATCAGAAATATACTTCTAAAATTCAATTTTAAAAAAAACCTTGTCTGAAAAAGACAAGGAGAAAAAATGTTATTTTTCAGATTTTTTTTCCTTCTTCTCTTTTTCAGATTGTAGTTTAGCTAATTCTAATTCTTCATTTGTATGCTTGAATTTTTTCAATCTGACTTTAGTTTACAATTTAGATATAAAAACTGCACATTTTATGGGATCATAATCTAAGCGTGAAAATCAATATCCTACTGAATAGATTGGTTTTTTTCCATTCATGCCGAGATTCAAATTTTTTATAGTGATTTCTGCCATTTTGACTCTTGTCTCTTTTGTAGAGCTGCCTATGTGTGGTGCCAGCACAACATTTTGCAATTTTATTAATGGATGGTTTTTCTTAATTGGCTCTGTTTCAAATACATCTAATCCTGCACCTGAGATCATTTTCTTTTTTAAAGCTGTCACAAGATCTTTTTCATTAACTACTTTTCCTCTTGATGTATTAATCAAAAATGCTGATTTTTTCATTTTTTTAAAAATTTTCATATTGAATAAATGATTTGTTTCTTTAGTATGAGGCACATGAATTGAAATAAAGTCACTTTGAGTAATTAGGTTTTCAAACGATACATATTTTACATTTAATTCCTTTTCTCTGATTTTAGAAATATGTTTTCTGTTATGGTATGTTATTTTCATATCAAATGCCTCTACTCTTTTTGCAAGTGTTTCGCCAATTCTACCTAAACCTAAAATCCCAATTGTTTTACCTTGAAGATCAACTCCGACATAATCAAATGCTCCGTAGATTTCTTTCCATTTACCATCTCGAATAATTTTATCTCCTTCTGAAACCCTTCTTGAAATGTCAAGTAATAATGAGAATGCTAGATTAGCTGTTGCATCAGTTAACACTTCTGGAGTATACCCAATACGAATTTTCTTTTTTTTAGCATACTCTGTATCTATATGATCAAAACCTACACTATAGGTACTAATCACTTTTAGATTTTTAGCAGATTCTATTGTTTCTTTATTAATTTTGTCATATGGAAAACATATGAGTCCATCTACTTCTTTAATTTTCGATCGTAATTTTATTTGGGGAATGGGACTTTTTCCAGAATAGACTTCAACCTGATATCTTTTTTTTAGTTCTTTTAGGGCAAAGTCATGTAAAGTTCTTGTAAGAAACACTTTTTTTTCCATCAGTCTTGAGATTCATCTCAAACCATTTATACGATTTCTTTGTAAATCCTTTAATGTCTTCTGAAGTTCAAGAAGAAGAAGAATTTGCTATTTGTATAGAATGTGGAAATTCTATTGAAAAATGTGGGTGTGTATGTCCTTATTGTGGTGAGCGTGATAAATGTGAATGTGCTTTGTTTGATGCAGCCACAGGTGGTTAGAACAAATACACCATCAAACTATTAAAATTGGGAAAATGAGTGATTCTTTATGAGTTTTGTTGATTTTACTTGGCTAATTGGAGGACCACAAGGAAGTGGGGTTGAGTCTGCTGCTAACATATTCTCAAAAGTTTGTGCAGAAATGGGGTATCAAATATTTGGTAAAAGAGAATTTTATTCCAATATCAAAGGTGAACATAGTTATTTCACAGTGAGAGTTGCTGACAAAAAAATTCATTCAAATGTCAATGATGTCACATTAATGACATCCTTTGATGCTGAGACACTTTTTCGTCACTACGAGGAAGTAATGTCCGGTGGAGGAATAATTTATGATTCTGATTTAGAGGAAACAAAAACTGATGCTGTACATACCCTTGATGCACCATTCAAAGAAAGACTGCACAAAAAATTGGAGTTAAAAAATAAGCCATTTACAATTGCAGGTATCTTGGAGGTTGCAAAAGAGAATGGCGTTAAATTGTTTCCAGTGTCCTTTAGATCCATTCTTGAAACACTTTCAGAAGAAACTGAAAATCCTCGTCTAAAGGGATTAGTTAGAATGTTTAATGTTATTGGGGTGTCTTTATCTTTAGGATTAGTTAAGATGCCTCCTGACACGTTACAACAAACAATCGAGTCTATTTTTTCAAAAAAACCAGAAATTGCAAAAATCAATCAACAAACTGCAAATTATTCATACAACTTTGCAACTGCAAAATTTGAAAGTTTTAATTATGCATTACCTAGAACTGAAAAAGAACTTGGAACTATTTTGGTTCAGGGGTTTCAAGGAACTGCTTTGGGAAAAATGGCAAGTGGTTGTAGATTCCAACCTTACTATCCAATTACTCCTGCTTCTGATGAATCAGTCTATCTGGAAACAAATGAAATTTTAGAAATAATTGATGACAGACCTGGTTCTACTGCTGTTATTCAAACAGAAGATGAAATTTGTGCAATGGGGATGACTATTGGTAGTGCATTGACTGGAACACGTTCTGCAACATGTACTTCAGGTCCTGGATTTGCATTGATGACTGAAATGTTAGGTTGGGCTGGCATGAATGAGGTGCCTGTTGTTATTACAAATTATCAAAGAAGTGGACCGTCAACTGGTCTTCCAACAAGACACGGTCAAGATGATTTGCTTTTCTCTGTATATGCTGGACATGGAGACTTTCCAAAAATTGTTTATGCTTCTGGTGAAATTGAAGAGAGTTTCTATGACACTGGCAATTGCTTTAATTATGCTGATATTTTCCAGGTTCCAGTTATTCATATGATGGATAAGTTTCATGCAAGTTCAGTAATTACATGCAAGAGATTTGATCCTCAAAAAATTTCAATCAATAGAGGTAAACTCTTAGAAAAAGTAGATGATGACTATCGACGATTTGAGTTCACCGATGATGGGGTGTCTCCTCGTTCAAGATTGGGAATGGATAATGGAATTTTTTGGAATACTGGTGATGAATCTGATGAATCTGGTCATATATCTGAAGACCCAGTTTTACGTGTAAAAATGATGGATAAGAGAATGTCTCGCCTAGATCTGATTCTAAAAAATATACCTAATACAGAACAAGCTGTATCTTTTGGTATTGAAGAATATTCTATAATTTCATGGGGTTCTACAATAGGTCCTGTTCTTGATGCAATAGATCTACTTAAAAAAGAAGGAATTTCCATTGGATTGATTCAATTGAAATTACTAAATCCATTTCCAAGTGACTATGTTAATTCTTTGTTAAAAGATGTTAAGACAATAATTGACATTGAAGCAAATCACTCAGGACAGTTGGGAAAACTATTCAAACAAAATATTGGGCGTGATATTGATTACTTTATCTTAAAATACAGTGGACGCGCAATGACTAGTACTGAAGTTTATGATTCACTTAAAAAAATTGTTCAAAATAAAGCAAACAAACGAGAGGTTTTAATGCATGGCGCTTAAACTAGCTGATTACAAAACAGATGTTCATAATGACTGGTGTCCTGGGTGCGGAGATTTTGGAATAGTCAATGCTATTCAAATGGCCTTAGCTGAGATGGGAATACAACGAGATAAGGCTGCAATGTTTTCCGGAATTGGGTGTTCTGGAAAGACTTCTCATTTTATCAATACTTACGGTGTCCATACATTACATGGAAGGGTTTTGACATTTGCACAAGGTGCCAAGATTGCAAATCCGCAGTTAACGGTTGTTGCAGTAGGGGGAGACGGTGATGGTTTGGGAATTGGCGCTGGTCATTTTGTTGCTGCTGGAAGACGAAATGTAGACATGACTTACATAATTTTTGATAATGGCGTTTATGGTTTGACAAAAGGACAAGCTTCTCCTACCCTGAAACTTGGAGAAAAGACAAAATCATTACCTTCTCCAAATACAAATTCTAATGTTAATCCTATTGGATTGGCAATTGCGAGTGGTTTTACATTTGTAGCTCGCGGGTATTCTTATGATGTTAGACATCTCAAAGATTTGATAATTCAAGCAGTTCAACACAAAGGTCTTTCATTTCTTGATATTTTGCAACCTTGCCCTACATACAATGATCTCAATACTAGAGATTGGTATGCTGGAACTGATTTAGTTGATGAGGCACAAAAAAGGCATTCTAGAATCTACAAACTGGAGGAACAAAGTTTTGAACCTGTAGTTCATTATGATTCAGAAGTTGAAGTAAATGAGAAATTATCTCAGGCATTGATTAAATCACTTGAATGGGGAAATAAAATACCTATAGGTGTATTTTACAAAAATGGACTCATTTCCCCTTACACTCAACGATTAAAAGATAAAATTCCAAATTATCTGGAAAATCCTCCTGCAAAACAAAACATTTCAAAAAACGGTCACTCTAATACTGATATTTCAAAAATATTGGATTCTCTAGAAGTGTAGATTGCTATCTTGAACCTAAGAAGTTATAGGCAAGTTTTGTAGAATATTATTTTGCATTTGAATATTAACGGCTCAAATAAAATATTTAGAAAATCTATCATCAAGGGTTTTTTCGAACCCCAACTGGTTAGTTTGGATTTTAAAAAATCCAATGTAAAACATCCTTCTATTACTGATGATGGTCTAATGCAGTCTGATTTACTTCATGTATTTTTTGATGTAGAAACTGGTTCAGATTATCCTGATGGTGACGAGTGGTTTATTGTAGACTTGTTGTTTCCTCATGATGTAAAACTCCCTGATTCTTTAAAAGGACCAGATTATTTTACAACCATTTCTGTTGATGAAGATAAGATATACTGGCACCATCGTGAATTAATTCGTTATAAATATGGAAAATCCAAGAAATTGGTTAATGCTTTGGAGTTTCTAGAATCAAAATACAAAGAACTTCATGAATTATTAGAGCCGTTACAAAAAGATCTCAAATAATTTCTTTCCATATGTCACCTCTAAATGTATATTTTTTATTCTCTGATGAAGCTGTATTGAGACGCCATCTAATTGAATCTGAATCAAATTTGTATATTATTTCTGAAATATTTGATGGTATTTTTTTAGGATCTAGATGATATGGTAATAATTCCAAAACAAAATCAATTTTTTCTAATGCGTTATCAAACCACTGCCTATCTTCAATATCTATAGTAAAAACAATTTTTGGTTTTCCTAAAAAATTAATTCTAATTTTTAAAGCATTTCCACTACCTCTTCTTCGTTTCATTTCCTTGAAAACAGCTTTGATTTTTTCCCAACGTTTAAAATCAAACCATTGGAAAAATGCTTCATTAAATTGAAGAGGTATTTCCATATCCAAGAAACTTACAAACTTTTCATCATCTGGTTCAATTTCATCTTGAATTATAGTAAAATGAGAATTTAGAAATCCATACAGAACTTCAATTTCCCAGGGTGAAATTCCATAATATCGTAATGTTGTTTTCACATTTTCTGACAATGACTTAGAATTTGGAAAATTCTAATTAAATCTTCAAACTTGGCCAAATTAGTATAAATTCACCTTAAAATTAAAATTATATGGAGATAGTTACTATATCAGACATGAAAAAAGAATTTGTAGTGAAAAGTATTGATTCAGCACCTGATGGGGCACCATATGTAGTAGTCTCATTGTCTTCGATTAAAGATCTTAAAGAAGGAAACCAAAATCCACCAGCCCCTTTTGGCAGTCCAAAAGTTATGGGATTTTCAAACATGAATGACATGATGAAGGATCTCAATAAGATGATGTCTGGAATGGGTGGAGGTATGGGTATGCAATCCGGAGTTACTCAATTAAAACTTGAAATGCATGAATATAAGGAAATGGGTCTTTCAGTTGGAGACAAGGTCTTTTTAGAATTAAGTAAAGCTGAAACTCTTGGTGTTTAGACTATCTACCAGATTGTGTTAAAATATTTCCAACCATAAAATGCTGCAATTGTGCCAATTACAAATAACATTGGCTTCCATGCAAATACAGGAATACTTGGCGTTGCAAGTTTGACTTTGTAATTATCTACGATAGCTTGAACATTTTTTTTGATTTTATCATGCCAAATACTGTAGTCAACTTGATATTTTTTTAGAATCTCTTCTACTTCATACACTACTGGTGTTCTCTGAGAAAATAGATGTTGTAAGTAATCTCTTGAAACTTCAACTTCAGCATGAATTCCAATTAATCCTTTTTTTAGATCAACCATTCTAACATGCATTTCCCATGGTTTTTTTAATTTTAAATTAAGACCATTCCCAATTTGATCTGGTTGTTTATGTTCAAGTTTAACTTTGGTAAATCCTTCTGCGGTGAAGATTTTTGTCAATTCTTCAAAGCTCTTTTTTACCACAATATGGAGTTGCTCAACACCTTCTTTACTGTCAATATCAATTCTATGTTTTATTCCATCAAAAAATGAAACTGTCTTTGGATATGTGGTCAGATATTCCATTATTTTTTTCATCAAATTCCTCTATTTAAAGCAGAACTAATTCATAGGCTATGTTTTTGGAGGATTTGATAATCCTCTCACGTAAACACATTGATCAGGGGATATTGCCATCTCTGTTGAACTAATTTTTCTATCTGTGAGTTTTGCATCTGAATTTCTTACTATTGCAAATGGTTTTAATTCAGCACCTTCTCCCATCTTGTAATTTGCAATTGTTGCAAGATTGTCTACCACTGCTTGAAATGTAACTTTTAATGAATTGCCATCTAGATCTTCTTTTGATCTCATATCTAAAACTGGCTCTATTCCTGCACAGGATATTGCAACTCCTGATGTTCCAATTCTTGCGGGCATTAGTCTACTGTCTACAAGAATTATTCCCACATGAATAAATAATTTCAAGAAAATTTTTCTTCGAATTTGTTCTGCAGTAAGATATGGATTTGTTGGATATAGGATGGCTTTACCTTTTTTTATATTCGATTTATCTATTCCTGCATTTGGTGCCATTATGTTGTCTGATGATGTGATTACAAACCCTCCAATTCCACCAAAAATCTTGTCTGATTCTCTGATGATGATTTCAGCAATTTCAGGTTTTAATTGAAATTTTTTTGAAATATTCATACCTTCCTCTGAAGTTCTGATATTCTCTAGATTTACAATTCTACCTTGTGAATTTGAGATATATTTCGTTGAAATAACTAAAACATCCCCTTCTTCTAGTTCTGTATTATTTTTTTCTAATGTTTTTAACAATACTTCAAAAACATTAAATTTTTCTTCCATTCTATCTGCTAAGAGTGGTAAAACTGTTAATTGCATCATATTTTGAATATTTTTTTCTTTTTTTATTGTTATGAAATGAGGTTTCTGATAAATTATGAGATACCTTTAACTTTATTTTTAAAAAAATGATGTTGTGGAACAAAAGAAAATAAATGAAGTTTTAGATCACATTAATACAAAATTTGATGAAAATGTACCCCGTCTTGTTAAAATGATGGTTAGAAAAAAGATAAGTGTTCTGCAATTTTTTGAGGTTGATTCTATACCTGATTCTCTGAGAACTTGTACTGTTGAAGAGTTAATTTTCATAGTAAAACATGGATTGGATACAGGAAAATTAAAAATTTGATAAATTTATTGCTAAATGTAATAATTATGAAGGAACTAGTGTGACTGTAATATAATATCTGAGTGTGGTTACACTAGATTACTTTGCAACATGGCGCACACTTCAACACATTCTGATACTGAAGTCAAATCATGTATCCTAAAATTATTAAACATAGTTTGAATTATGACTTTGAAGATGTGTCAAATGAAAACTATGCTTTTGATAACTGGAACTTAAGACCAAAACCAAATCAGGTAATTTGGTGAAAGTTTCAATTAGTAACTCTATTACAATTTAATATTTATGGAACACTGATGATTTGTATGAACGATTCATTCGTTAATGTTTTAAACAAATTTTGTAAGTCATATTATGACCATTTTGTTCATTCCAGTAAGGCCATCTAGAAGAAATTCAGACACTACAGAAGATTAGAAGTTTTTATGATTCTCGTACTCAAAATACGAAATATTATCTCAAAAATTTCCTTGTAAATTATGTAACATAGTATTCACAAAGCAAATTCGACTTGAAAGACATGTTGCAAAAGCACAAGAAAAAATACAGCATAGTTAACAGAGACCATAACTGTTATACTGTAGAAGTCACATTAGGATACATTTGAAAAAATGAATACTAGACATTTGATAATAATTTCATTTAGATTGTAATGATTTAGTAGCATCCCTTTTAGATCATTAATCTGAAAGAAAATCTGATGGTTGATTGTGTCCAAACTTGGAGAAAAAAACTAAGGCTGCAGGAATTGGTAGATATTGCCAAAAATGAATTAGAATCAGGTACGGAAATTAGCGAAATCTATGAAATTTTAGATAAAGCGATGTCGTTTAGATGGAAATTAGTGAATAGTACTAGAAAGTTATACCTTGAAGATGTAAAGAAAATTTTGGCAAATCAGTTTGTACTAGTAATGTAAGATGCTATTGTCCAAATCAGGATTATTCTAAAAGTGAAATTTCATGTATTGATTAAATTACATTTCTTCCTTTACTGAAATTGTATATGAAAATGGCTGTTCCAAAAAATGCAATTATAATTCCAATTATTGGGATTTGAATTTCGGGGTGTTCATAAAATTGATAGCCTTCAGGAACCGTCTGAGTTAGCCTGATACCATCCGCATATAGAATTATCATACCTGTCACCATTATTGCAAGCCCTATCTTCCCAAATTGACTCTTTGATTTAGACAGATTTACTGACTTATCTTCTACCATGTTGGAAAATATGATTCGTTATTCATAAGGGGTTCTGTTGAAATTATGTGTAAACTATAAAACAAATTTTCAATTTGATTGTCTCATGAGCAAAAAAGTTCTACTTATGATGTTCATGATAGGTGGTGGCACAATTTTTCAGATAATATTCGTCTCTATTTATTCTCCTTCTGAATTCCCAATTGTACCCTATGTTAGCTTAGCATTTTTTGGAATAATAATATCGATAGAAATTACATTGTATAGTAAAGTAAAAAAAGAATTGTTTAACTGATTTGCCCCCCATTTATGTCTCGACATAAAACACGAAGAAAATATCTCCCAGACCACACAGAAGCCTCTGGACACAGAGAATCTTGACAGTCTCTGTCACTGTACATGGATATGGCCTATTTCCTGTACCGTGTAACATAATGAATCTCGTTGATAATTTGATCTTTAGTAGATCTTTTCTATTCTTTTAGTCTGATGTGGGGTCCGATCAATATCATTCTCCTCCAAAAAGAAGGCCAGACGGAAGTTTTTTTGGATCTTTTTTGGATGTAGGGGTCAGATATTTGATTTTCATATATCATACAAACAGATTCTGAAAAGCTTTTAATCTGTAGAACAAGTTTTTTTGATTATGAATATTGTTGAGAAGATTCTTGCCCGTGGTGCTGAAAAATCTTCAGTTTCCCCAGATGATGTGGTTTTTGCTAAAGTAGACAAAGTAATGATGCATGATGTCTCAGGACCTGGAGTGATTAAGGTATTTGATAAACTAAAGAAACAAGGAATATCTGTTGACAAATTATGGGATCCTACAAAAGTTTGGGTAGCTGAAGACCATTTTGTCCCTTCAGCAGAACAAGTATCAGCTGAAAATATTGTAAAATTATCAAACTTTACAAAAAATTATGGAATTGAAAAGCATTTCAAATATGGGATGGGCCAATATGGAATTTGTCATACCATATCTCATGAAGAAGCTATGGTGATGCCAGGTGATGTTTATGTCGGTGGAGATTCTCACACAAATACCACTGGTGCATTGGGTGCTTTTGCTTGTGGTTTGGGACATACAGATATTGCTTATGTTTTGTTGAATGGAAAAATTTGGTTTAAAGTTCCTGAAACTTATTACTTTAAGCTAAATGGAAAATTACCTGAACATGTAATGGCAAAAGATCTAATTTTAAAGATTATAGGTGAAATTGGAACTGATGGTGGAGCATACCAAACAATGCAGTTTGGAGGTAGTGGTATTGATGAAATGTCCGTAGAAAGTAGATTGACCTTATGTAATATGACTACTGAAGCTGGAGCAAAAAATGGAATTGTTGAACCAGACCAAAAAATAGTTGATTATCTTACTCAAAGAGGAGCAACAAACATGAATTTAATTAAAGGTGACGATGATGCTCAATATGCAAAGATCTTTGAATTTGAAAGTTCAGAAATGGAGCCAACCATTGCAAAACCATTTTCTCCTGAAAATACCTGTGTTGTAAGAGAAGCTCCTTCTGTTGAATTGGACAAATCTTACATTGGATCTTGCACTGGAGCAAAATACGAAGATTTGGAAGCTGTAGCAAGAATACTCAAAGGAAGAAAAGTAAAGATTAGAACAGAAATTTTACCTGCAGCAATTTCAATTTATAAACGGGCCATGGAAAATGGATTATTAAAAATCTTCTTAGATGCTGGTGTAACTGTTGGTCCTCCAACTTGTGGAGCCTGTTGTGGAGCACATATGGGCGTCTTGGCAAAAGACGAAATCTGTATCAGCACTACAAATAGAAATTTTCCTGGTAGAATGGGTCATGTAGAATCCCAAACCTACCTTTCATCTCCATTAGTAGCAGCAGCCTCTGCGGTAACTGGAAAAATAACTGATCCGAGGGATTTACAATGAAAGGTAACGTCATAAAATATGCTCGAGACAATGTTGATACTGATGTGATCATTCCAGGCCAATATCTCAAAGTACATGATTATACAGAACTTGCAACTCATGCAATGGAGGGATTGGATCCTGATTTTCATTCTAAAGTAAAAGAAGGGGATTTTATTTTGTCTGGTAAAAATTTTGGTTGTGGTTCATCTCGCGAACATGCACCAATAGCATTATCTCATTCAGGAATAAAAGCTGTACTTGCATTGTCTTTTGCAAGAATTTTTTATCGTAATGCAGTTGATGGTGCATTTTTGTTACCTATTGAAATTGAACAGGATGCTTATGATGGTATTTCTGAAGGTGACGAAGTCACAATTG